>DAOSMQ010000320.1:0-3669 GCA_035372725.1 Promineifilum sp. (SeqCode) | reverse complement strand
AGTCTCGCAGGGGCGAGGTCTGCAACCGGACATCGCGTTCGCGCAGGGACAGGGCGTGGAAATCACTGCTGCCGGCGGCAATTGCGCTGTGGATGGTCTCGGCCGCGCCGGCGGGCAACAATGTGCTGATTGGACGCCCGCGAATCTCTTCCCCAGGAAGCCCTAGCATGTTCGCCGCGGCCGGGTTGTGGCCGACCACGCGACCGGCGCGATCGAGCACCAGCACGCCGGCGTCCAGTTGGTCGATGGCCGACTGGCGGGCCATGACCATCGGGTCGAAGATGCGAAAAGCGAAGAGCGCCACGGCATAGATGGTGTAGGGCACGATCATGATCGGCGCATTGAAGGGCAGGTCTAAGTGATCGGCGCTGAGCAACTGCTGCGCGTAGAAGGCCCGGCTAATGACCTGACCGGCCATCAGGAGCGTGGCCAGCCCGCGTTGCTGGGGCGAGCGGACGAACAGCCAGATGAGCACGCCGATGTTCAGGAGGCCCAGAAGATAGGCATAGATGAAAAAGACCCAGCTGCCGGGAGCCAGTTGGGCGAGGACTTCGTCAGTCACCACATAGTCGCGAATCAGCAGGGGATGAAGCCGGCTCGCCAGCAGCAGCACAAATAGCAGCGGCACGATCGCCAGCAGGGCGAGAGTGCGGCGCGTCAGCCAGCGGCCGGGCCAAGCGTATTCGACGATGAAACAGGTGATAGCGGTAAGAGCCGGCAGCGACCAGGCCAGCCCGAAGCGCAACCAGAAGGTCTTGGTCAGGGGATCGGTCGCGGCGTACTGCAGGGCGTAGCTGGCAGCCCACAGGGCGCTGAACACGCCACTGGCGGCAAAGGGTAGCGCCCCCGGTACGCTGCGGCGACGCCCGCTATAGACCGCCAGCGCCAGCAGGAAGAGCGCCGTCAGAATGGGCGGCCAGATGGCGGTGGTGTAGATGTACGGCCCCGACATCGTCCCTCCTGAACCCCGCAGCCAACCCACGCCCCCTCTTTAGGCCAGATGCCGCGCCCCGAAGCTGTCCGGCAGCAGCGCCGCCAGCGAAGTCTCCCGCACCTCGCCGCGGCCATCGATGATCCACACGGGAATATCGCTCTCGTGGTCAACGAACTCGCTCAGCACCTGCCGGCACGCGCCACAAGGCGTCACGCCGTTCTCGGTGCAGACGGCCACGGCGGCGATCCGCAGCGCGCCATCGTTGACCATCGCTCCCACGGCATTGCGCTCCGCGCAGACGGTCAGGCCATAGGAGGCGTTCTCGATGTTGACGCCGGTATAGAAACGGCCGTCGTCGCTGAGAATGGCCGCGCCGACGTGGAAGCGCGAATAGCGGGCATAGGCCCGGGCGCGCGCGGCGCAGGCCGCGGCGATGAGCTGGTCGCGTTGTTCCGCAGTGATCGTTGTCTCGCTCATGCTTCTCCTGTCGGCTGCCATTGACCCGGCCGCGCGATTGCCCCATCAGGCACGCACTGGCCATCGAGCAACAGCTGCTCCACCCGGCTGCCATCGCCGACGCGTGTATCGCGCAAGATGGCGTTTGGCCCGATGACACATTCCGTGCCGATGGTCGTCTGTCCCTGCAAGAAGGTGTTGGGCCAGATGATCGTGTCCTGGCCAATGGTCACGTCCGGACCGATGTAGGTCGCCTCCGGCTCGACCAGCGTCACGCCGTGGGCCAGCCAATGGGCGTTGACGCGCCGGCGGAAGGCGCGCTCCACGTCTACCATTTCCGCCCGCGTGCCCGCGCCCAGCCCTTCATCGGGGTCGCCGGCCATGACCGCCGCCACCGGCTGCCCCGCGGCCACGGCCAGTTCGACCATGTCGGTCAGATAATACTCCTGCCCCCGCCGCGCCTGGCGCACGGGCAGCCGGTCGATATTGGCCCACAGCCAGTCGCCGTCAAAGCAGTAGACGCCCGCGTTCAGTTCGCTGATGGCCAGCAACGCCTCGGCGTCCGGCCGTCGACGGGCCTCGGCTACCTCGATGATCGCCACCACGCCGCCGGCGGCGTCGCGGACGACGCGGCCGAAGGCGCTGTCCGGTGGGCCGGGCACACTCAGCAAGGCTACGGCCGCGCCCGCCGCGCGCTGCGTCTCGGCCAGTCGCCGCAGCGTCTCGGCGCGCAACAGGGGCATGTCACCATAGGCGACGATGACCTGATCGGCGCAGCCACGCAGGACATCGGCGGCCATCATCGTCGCGTGGCCCGTGCCCAGCGCTTCTGGCTGGACGACGTATTCGGCCCGGTCGCCCAGCAGCGCCGGCACGCCCGTCTCTCCCGGCCCGATGACCAGCACCGGCGGCCGGTCGGCCACGGCCGCGGCGGCCAGAAAGGCGTGGAGCACCATCGGCCGGCCGCCGACTTCGTGCAGGATCTTCTGCTTGCGGGAGTTCATGCGGGTTCCCTGGCCCGCGGCGAGGAGGACGACGGCGATCATGGCGGTGACTGGCTGGTGGCTGTGGTAACCGGACGAATCAGTAGCCGCGCCGCTCCCGCCACTCGCGGATGGCCTCGGCGTGGACGGGATAGTGGCTGTAGGTGTCGAGGCGAATGCGCCGGCGGTAGCGCGTCTCTGTGGTCAGCAACTCTTCTGGCGCGGCTTCAATCGCGGCCACCAGTTGGCCGTGGACGGCCCCGAAGCGCGCCAGCACTTCGTCCAGCGGCCGGGCGTGGTTCTCCCCGGCCCGCAGGGCGTTGAAGGCGTCGATGCCGCCATAGACATCGGCGTAGCGTGGCGGCCGCTGCCCGGCGGCGATGTGGGGCAGGTGCGTCAGCGCCTCCTGCTCCCACGCGGTCACATGACCCAGGATGTCCTTGACCGACCACTCGCCGCTGACGCCGGGCTCGGTCATTTGCGCCTCGCTCAGCCCGGCGAAAGAGTCGGCCAGCGCCAGCCAGGCCTTATCTAGTTTCTGCAAGAGTTGTTGTCGGTTCATCGACCCTGTTCGGGCAGAAAGCCGGTGTCGCGCAGCGTCAGCGCTGCCCGCTCGAACGCCATCCCGGCATAGCGGGCCAGCCAACCGCCAACGCTACTGCGGCGAACACCGGCGGCGGCTAACGCGGGGACGTTCATCGGCGCTTTCATACCGGGGTAACTCAGCAAGACGTTGAGCGGCTTGGGGGCAACCGCGGTGACAACGGCCCGTATCTCGTCTATGTCATCTAGCAGGGGCGCGTAGAGGACATCGGCGCCCGCGCCCGCATAGGCAACCAGGCGCTCGATCGTCGCGCGCACATCCTTCTGCCCAATGCGATAACCTTCCGACCGGCCGACAAGCATCGCCTCTGGCGCGATCTGGTCAATGGCCGCACGGGCCGCGCGGATGCGCTCCACGGCCAGGTCGAGCGGATAGAGCGCCTGGCCGTCGAGGTCCTCGATCGATAGGCCGGCCACGCCTGTCTCGAGGGCCAAGGCGACATTGGTGGCCACATCTTCGGGCTGGTGGGCATAGCCGTTCTCGAAGTCGGCATTGATGGGCAGGTCTGTGGCCGCGCACAGCAGGCGCAAATGGGCCAGGGTCTCCTCCAGGGTCAGTTCCTGGTCTTCGCGGCCGAGCGACCAGGCGTAGCCGGCGCTGGTCGAGGCCAGGGCCTTAAAGCCCAATTTCTCGAGCCGGCGAATGCCACCAATATCCCACGGATTGGGCAGGATGAAGTGACCCGATTCATG
>DAOSMQ010000319.1:0-3690 GCA_035372725.1 Promineifilum sp. (SeqCode) | reverse complement strand
CCAGGTGAGCCAGACGCTCGGCGCGAACGAGCAGTTCGGCGACCTTCTCTTCAGCGCGGACAGCGAGAGCGTCTTTTACAGCGTCTACCCGAACATGGATTACCACCTGGCGCTCTATCGCGCCCACGCCGACGGCCGCGGCGACCCACAGCGGCTCGGCGATCCCGCGGCCCGGATAGACAGTTGGGATGTGGCCCCCAGCGGCGACCGCATCCTCTACACGGCCCCGGCGGGCAGCGGGACAAGCTACGAACTCTACAGCGCCGCCGGTGACGGCCACGGCGTGGCCGTCCGGCTCAGCGGCCCGATGGTCGCCGGTGGCAATGTGTCGAGCTTCCGCTTCAGCCCCGACGAGAGCCGCGTTGTCTACATGGCCGACCAGAATACCGATGAGGTTGAAGAGCTGTATGGAGCCATTGTGCCGGCCGTGCAGCCGGAAACGCTGCAACTGTTCCTGCCGGTGACGGTGCGGTAAGAGCAGAAGTTAACGCAAGGACGCAAGGAAGAAGTCAACGCAAGGACGCAAAGGGGCAAGGACGCAAGGAAGCTATTTCTTCCTTGCGTCCTTGCTTCTTTGCGTCCTTGCGTTAAGTTCTTACACCTTTGGTCGCCGGAGGGCCGGCGCCAGGAGGGCCAGACAGGCCAATAGCGACAGGCCACTGACGGCCAGGGCGACCGCGTGGAGAGGCGGGCGGAAGGCGAAGACGTAGGTGTGCGCCCCCGGCCGCAGCGCCGCGCCCAGATAGCCGTTGAGCGGCTGTAATTCGGCCGGCGCGCCATCGACCGTCAGCCGCCAGCCGGGGTAGTCGCTGACGAGGACGACCAGTTGCGTCTCGTCTGCCTCGGCCGCGGCCTGCACGACGACCCGGTTCGGCCCGTCCAGTCGCACGTCGACGGCGCGCACCGTGTCCGTGGTGATGGGCGCGTCTGGCCGGGCGGCGAAGGCGTAGGGCAGCACGTCGTCGCGCCGCCAGACAGCCACCTCCGCGAACAGGTTCACCTGTGTCGCCCCCGGCGGCGGCGGCTCCGAGGCCACGACGAAGGTGTACTTGGGCTGGGCATTGAACGGCGACAGGGGGCCGTACTGCGCGTCCATGCTGTCCAGGCCGCGGTTATAGCGGAAGTTCAACACCGGCAGTTCCAGCTCATAGGCGTAGGCCAGCCAGTCCCAGTAGATGATGTCGCCGCCGATGTTGATGTAGTACAGCCCCGGATCGGCCTCGCGCAGCCAGGTCAGCGCCGCGCGGGCGACCTGGTTGCGGGGGTGGGGCGCGGTCATGAAGGGTTGATTGACGCGAAAAACATTGATGACCGACAGCAGCAACAAGAGCGCGGCGGCGACGCCCATCAGCCAGCGCGGGGTGATGCCACCCGCCTCGGCGCGGGCGGGCACGCGCCGGCGGGCGCGCACCAGCAGCGTTTGCAGGCCCATGCCCGCCAGCACCAGTAGCGGCGACGTAGCAATAATGAGCAGCCGTCCCGGAAAGCGGAAGGTGTAGAGGAACGGCAGCAGGTCATAGAGAGTGCGCACCGGCGCGTAGCGATTGGCGTTCCAGAGCAGCAGCGTCAGCAGCAACGCCAGCAGCGTCAGCAGGCCGCGCCGCCGGCCGCGGAAGTGGGCATAGACCCACGGCAACAGCCCCAGCGCGACGATGGGCAGCAGGCCGACGTAGAGCCAGCCGCTGCCGCTACCCTTGTTGAGCACCTCGGCCCGGAACCAGGTCGGGTCGGAGACGACGAAGTTGAACAGGGCGTAGGGGATCGCCTGCGAGCCGATCTGCATGCCGTCGGGCGGGGCGTCGCGGACGGTGTAGCGCAGGCCATCGACCAGCGGCAGCCAGTAGACGGCCGACAGCCCGGCCGCCAGCACGGCCACGGCCGCCGCCCGGCGCAGCACCCGCCCATGCTCCCCCAACCGGCTCCAGACCAGGGCCATGCCCGTCAGCACCGCCAGGCACACGCCCAGGTAGAGTGGGTAGTAGCCGCCGCCGGTGGTGATGACCATGGCGATGGCTCCGGCGGCCAGCACCACAGATAGGCGACCGCCCCGCCTCAACGCCCGCCAGAGCAGGGCGAAGCACCAGGGGAACCAGGCCGCGCCGACCAACAGCTCATACCACCCCAGCCACGACAACATGGCCAGCCCGCCCGACAAGACGAACAGCAGCCCCGCCCACAGCCGGAAGACGCCGCGCAGGCCGAAGACGTGGGCCAAATACCACTGCCCGAAAGCGGCCACCAGCAGCGACAGGAACAACGACACCTTCATACCGTTGATGCCGCCCCACAGCAGCACCGGCAGCGTCGCCACCGGGTTCCAGAAGTGGCTGACGGGATCGCCGGTATGGGGAAAGCCGGTCAGCATGTAGGGGTTCCAGAGCGGGATCTCGCCGTGACGGAAGCCCAACTCGGCCAGGATGGGCAGGGTGGCGCTCTCGTTCTGTTCGCCGGTCTGTTGCATCTGCTGAGGGTCGAAGTCGAGCGTGGCAGCGTGGCTGTACAGGTAGACCACGGCCAGCAGGATCAGCCATTCGAGCCAGTAGGAGCGGACGCGGGAGTCGGTCATGCTTGGCGAGCGCGGCCGGGTGGCCGCCACGCGCTAACTGTAGCTCGCGGCCAGGTCGTGTGCAAAGGCTCGGGCGCGCGCCCGGAACGCGGCCAGGGGGCCGGTCAGCGACAGCCCGCGAATTGTCAGAGTCACACCTGCTTTCAGCTGGTACTCGTCGCCGAGGGTGTCGCCGGGGTAGAGCAGCACGCCGCGGTCGATGCCCAGCGTGTGACAGTAGGTGACCATCTGGTTGATGTCGGCGTTGGTCGGCTTCTCGTTGTAGACCTTGTACTTCGTGTCCAGCACGAGCGCGGCGCGGCCGTCGCGGTAGAGGAGCAAGTCGGGCCGCCCCTCCAACTGTCGCTCCTCGTCGAGATAGATGCGCCACTGGTCTTCCAACCGCAACCGGGGCCAGGCCGATAGCTGCTCGGCCAGCAGCCGGGCGACGAACTGCTCGAACAGGCGCGGCATGGGTACCAGGAAGGACGCGAAGGGGGTCGCGCCCGCTTGCCCCTCCAACGACAGGTGGCGCAGGAACAGCCGCGCCAGATTGATGGGCGAGCGGTAGCGCTCCGTCAGGCGCGAGTAGACGACGCGGTCGCAATGGGCCGCGGTGATGCCCACGGGCGACGCCTCGCCGAAGGCGGCCAGTGCCCGCCGCACGCGCGGCCCCAGATTGGGGTCGCGGAAGCGCGCCTGGGCCAGCAGCCAGAGCGCCGCGCTCAGGATGCGGTTTTCCAGCAGATCGGCGGTGAACTCATTCGTCCGCTGGTGGAACGTCACCGCCAGTGGGCCGCGGCGCACCTGGGGAGCCACGAGCAGCCGGCCGCGCAGAAAGGCGGCGGACTCCTCCCGGTCGATGTAGCCGCGGTAGATGCCGCGCCGGGCGATGTCGTCCACCTGGCGCACGAAGATGTCCACGACCGAATCGAAGATGTCCGCCCCGGCCAGTAGCGGCGAAGCGTGCGCGCCGAACTCGACAAGCCGGTGGGCATAGGTCAGCATGTAGAACAGGTTATCGACGGGCGCTTTTGGCTCGATGACGATGTCCAGCAGCCCGCCGGCGGCGTCGCGCAGGGCGATGGTGCCGACGTAAGCGCCGGCGGTCAGGTCATAGCCGCTGCCCGACCACGACGGCGCAA
>DAOSMQ010000318.1:0-3693 GCA_035372725.1 Promineifilum sp. (SeqCode) | reverse complement strand
TCGGTCAGGTTGAGCATCAGCTCGCTGCCCTGCACCGTGTGGACGGTGGCAAGGGCCAGCTGTTGCACGAACTGCTGCCCCTGCGAGTCGGGCGGGCACATGGCCATCGTCGACGCGCCGGGGACGAGGCCGAGGCCGGTGCCGGTCAGCGTGTAGGCGGCCGTGACCATATTGCAGTCGGCCTTGATGCTGGCCGTGCCGTTGGCCATGAAGGTGATCGTGTAGCGGGTCGGGTCGGCGACGGTGGTAGCCTGCGCCCCGGCCGTGCCGGCCCACTGCCACACCGGGCCAACCAGCGTCGAGGGCAGCGCCGGGGCCTGGACGGTGGGCAGATTCTCAGCGCCAACGGCATCAACGAAGGCCGCCGCCACCCAGACGCGGCCGTCGGGCATGTTCGGCGCTTCGACGACGAACCAGTTGCGATCCTGGCTGATGCCGATCAGCGTGCCGCTGTCGCCCTGCGCCGCCGTGCCGATGGCGGGGAAGTTGACGCCCGGGCCGCTGCGCAGGAAGACGCCGGCCGGGGCGTTGACCGTGCCGGTCGGTTCGCCGGCATCGGGCGCGGGCAGGTCAACCAGCGGCACTTCCTCGAAGTGCATCGTGCCGCTGCTGGCGAACAGGTCGATGAAGAGGTCGCCATCCTGGAAGAAGTAGACTGCCGCCGCGCTCAGCTGCTGGGTGAACAGGTCGGCCTGCGAATCCTCCGGGCAAGCCACAAGCGTGGACGGGCCGGGGGTAATGGTCATGTTGGTGCCATCGGCCGTTACCTGGGCCAGAACGGTGTTGCAGTCGGCGGTGATGGCCGCCGACCCGTCTTCGAGGAACTCGATTGTGTAGCGCGAAGCGTCGGCGACGGTGACCTCTTCTACGGGCGTCGTCGTGCCCAGCCATTGCCACTTCTTGCCCACCAGCGCCGCGTCCATGCCGGTGGTGGTCGTTGTCATGACATCGGCAGCGCGGTAGGTGTCGATCGGCCCGCCGTTGGCCCAGGCGATGGCCAGCACCGCGCCGTCTTCCTGGATGGTGTAGCTGGCCGCAGAGGCGAATAGCTCGATCATCTGGTTCGACAGCGAGTCGGGCGGGCACATGGCCCGGCTGGTCATGCCTAGGGTCATGGTCAGGCTGCCGTCGCCGGGCGTGGCGTAGTCGCCGCTGCCGCGGTTGCAGTCCAGCTGGGCGAAGAAGGTGCCATCTTCGTTGAAGATGATGTTGTACTCTTCAGGGGTGGGTACGGTGATGGCCGCGGTCGCGCCGCCATTGGGATCACGGCTCTCCCACAGCCACTCCTTGTTAACCAGCGCCGGGTCAGCGACATGAGCGATGGGCGAGGTCTCGGCCGGCAGGGCCTCGGTGGGCACTGCCTCAACAACCCCGGCTTCGGTGGTTTCACCAGCGATCTCGACCGTCGGCTGAATCTCTACTTGTGGCGTCTGGCCGCCACAGGCCGCCAGGACAACCAGCAAGGCGAGACTCATCAAAATCAGTAAGCGTTTCATCGACGTTCATCTCCTCTGCAATGTGTTCAGCAATGTGCCGCGCATGCCGCGCGACTTTAACGGGAGCTAAGCTCTCTATAGATTAACGTCTAGTGTTGAATGGGGTTCCGATGAGGCCATGCTTCTTACGTGGCGCTCATTTACGGATCATGTTGTCTAGCCATCGGCGGGGCGGCACAGTGGTAGACTTGACACTGGTAGGTCTCGCGTAGGCGCCGCCTACTCTCGCCAACTCGGTTTCAGCTGCCTCGGCCTTTGAACTCATGCCATTGCTCCAGTAAATAGTCCCGATTGCGATTATCGCATAAAGGATTGGGGCGCGTCAGAAGCTCAAGGCGTTCCAGGTAGAGCAACGCCTCCTCGCGCGTCTCGCCGCACATCTCGGCGCTCGGCCGCAGGTTGACGCACACCGCCGGCCGGTCGGGCAAGCCGAACAGCCGACAGAGATTGTCGTCGGTCAACTGCACGCAGCGCACGCCGGCCGGCTTGCCGTGGGGCATGCCGGGGATGGGCGAGGAGATCGATGGGGCAATACAGCACGCGCCGCAGCCGGAGCGACAGGCGAAGGTCGTCATGCGTCTGATTATAGCGCGAAGAATGGCGCGTGGGGCTGGGGCGCGTATCATAGCCGTATGAGTAGCGACAGTTCCGCGCCCACGCCGGCCGGCGTCGAGCACATCGCGGCCATGTCTGACCCGGTGGCCCGTAACCACGACATTACCCAATGCTACCACGAACTGGCCGTGGCCGTGGCTCGCCGGCTGCCGGGCGGGGCCAACTGGTGCGCCTTCGCCACCTGGGCGTCGCGGCAGGCGGGCCAGTCGATCCGGCGCGAGGACTTGCGGCGGACGTTGGCGCGGCTGCTGCGGGAGTCAGCCGAGGTCGAGGCGGCCGCCGGCGCGCTGGAAAGCCACGCCGCCGCGGCTGGCGGGCCGGAGAGCCTGGCCGGGGCAGTCGAGGCCGTGCGCGAGGCGCTCAGCCCGGCGGCAGCCTTCGACCGCGCCGCCGCGGCCGTGGCCCGCGGCAACCTGAAGGTCTTCGCCGAGATCGGCCGGGCCTTTGCCGACTATTTGGCCCTGTTCGACGATGGCCCGCCCGACGCCGCGGCCCTCGCGGCCTTCCTGGAGCAGCTGCGCCCCGGCGAGCCGCCGGAAGGACAGGACTATCTGCGCCGCGCCTTTGCCCACATGAACGACGCGATGGCGGCGAGTGGCCGGGAGCGGGCCGAGTTGCTGCTGCTGGCCAACGTGGAGATCGGCTTCCACGAGCAGACACGGCTGCAACCGGAGATTCGCGCGGCGATGGACGCGCCGGTGTACGAGCCGGCCGAGTTGCGCCGGCGACTGCTGGCGGAGCTATTCCCGAACCCGGTGGCGCGGCTACGCCTGGCGACCCTGCGGCTGGCGGGGCAGGCCGCGCCGCTGCTGGCCGCCCGCGACCGCCTGGCCGACGAGGCGCAGCGGCTGGGCCGCCTGGCCATCACCGAAGTGATGATGACGCTGGAGCTACCCGGCGGCCGGGCACTGCGCCTCGGTCACGATCTCGTGGGCGAGTACCCGGCCGCGCTGCGGACGGTGGCCAACGCCGACCTGCGGGCGCTGCTGGCGGGCGTGGGCGCGCTGGGCGACAGCCTGGTGGGCAGCAGCGGCGCGGACTGGAGCGACCTGCCCGGCCGGATGCGCTACATCGCCGACCTGTTCCGCGCCTACCACGAGGACGCGGCCCTGTTCAATCCGCCGTTTCCAGACCGCTGAGTTCCTTGCGGAAGAAGCGTTCCACTTCCTCGTAGCCGAGAGCGGCGTGCGCCGCCGGGCTGACGGGGTAGGACGGGTTGGTGTCGGAGGCCATCTCGCGGCAGCCGGCCGCCCGCGCCCACTCCTCGCCGGCCGCGACCAGGGCCCGCCCCACGCCCCGGCCGCGGCAGTCGGGATCAACGTACCAGCCCTCCAGATAGCCGACGCGGCCGGCGACGCAGCCGGGGGCCGTGGCGTGGATGGCCACCTCCGCCAGCCCACACAGGCCGCCCTCCGGCCGCTCGCAGACGAACGCGGCCATCAGCGTCGGCAAAGGGAAGCCGGCCAGGAAGGTATCGACCTCCCCGACCTCGTCGTCCGGTGGCGAGTCGGGCCACAGGGCGTGTCGCAGGCGCAGCCATTCCGGGCGGTCGTTGGGGGATACGGTGCGGATGAGCATTTTA
>DAOSMQ010000317.1:0-3696 GCA_035372725.1 Promineifilum sp. (SeqCode) | reverse complement strand
ATGGGCCTGGGCATGGCCCTGAGCTTCCAGGAGTTGCAGCGCGGGGCCGCGCCCGACTACGCCGCGCGCATGATCCTGCTGACCGATGGCTTCACCCGCGACCACAATAGCTGCCTGGCCTGGACGGCGCGGGCGGCCGAGGCCGGCTACGCCATCAGCACCCTCGGCCTGGGCACGGAGTTCAACGAAGACCTGCTCATCCCCATGGCCGAGCAGACGGGCGGGCAAGCCCACTTCGTGGCCGATCCCGGCGGGCTGCCCGACATCTTCCGCGCCGAGTTGGCCGCGGCCCAGGCCGTTGGCTTTCGCCGCGCGGAACTGAAGCTGCAATTGACGCCGGGCGTGGAAGTGCGGCGCATCACCCGCGTCAAGCCGGCGCTGAGCCACATGCCGACGGGGCCGAACGCCGGCGGCAGCTATTCCATCGCCCTGGGCGACATGGAGTGGGGTGCGCCGCCGGCCTTTCTGCTGGAACTGATCATCCCGCCGCGCGGGCCGGGCGAGTACCGGCTGGCCCAGGCGGTGCTCAGCAGCGACCCCGTCGGCGCGGGGCGGGTGACGGCGCGGGCCGATCTCGTCGCCCAGTTTGCCGAGGGCGCGGCCGCCGACGTAGCCGCCGACGCGCGGGTGATGGGCTACGTCGAGCGCGTGGTGGCCTTCAGCTTGCAGACGCGCGCTCTGGAGGAGGCCGCCGCCGGCGACCTGGCGACGGCCACGCGCCGGCTGCATGCCGCCGCCACACGGCTGCTCGACATGGGCGAGACCAAGCTGGCGCGGACGCTGCAACAACAGGCCGAAGCGCTGGACAGCCGCGCCGCCCTCGACGCCACGATGACCAAGCAGCTACAATATGCCACGCGCCAGTTGACGCGCAAACTGGAGTAGTGCCCTTTAGTGACCACGTCCACGTGTCCGCACTGCACAGCTGTCAACCGGCCGGGGGCAATTTTCTGCAACGCCTGTGGCCGGCCGCTGGGCAGCGGGCCTTTGCCCGCCTGCGCCGTCCGCAATGCCGTGCTGCGGCCCGGCTCGCGCTTCTGCTCTCGTTGCGGGCACAGGCAAGACGCGGCCGTGGTGGTGGAGGTGACGGCCGGCTTGCTGGCGGTGTTCTATCTGTTGCTGCTCGTCTAGCGAGGGAGAGAAGAGATGACCCTGTCGGTCGGGCAAGTGCTGGAGAATCGCTACCGTGTCGTCTCGCTACTGGGGCAGGGCGGCATGGGCGCGGTCTATCGCGCCTGGGATCTCAATCTGCGCGTGCCTGTCGCCCTGAAGGAGAACCTCGACCTGTCGCTGGTCTCACAGCAGCAATTCGAGCGCGAGGCTCTCCTGCTGGCCCAACTAAACCACCCCAACCTGCCTCGCGTCACCAACCACTTCGTCATCCCCGGCCAGGGGCAGTACCTGGTAATGGAGTTCATTGAGGGGCAGGACTTGCAGCAGTGGCTCGACCAGCGCGGCAAGCTGACCGAGGCTGAGGCCGTGCCCATCGTCGGCCAGATCGCCTCGGCGCTGGCCTATCTACATAGCCGGCCGGAACCGGTCATTCACCGCGACGTCAAGCCGGCCAACATCAAGATCACCCCCGATAACCGCGCCATCCTGGTGGACTTCGGCATTGCCAAGCAGTACACACCGCAGGGCCACACCACCCGCGGCGCGCAGGCCATCACGCCTGGCTTCTCGCCGCCGGAGCAGTACGGCCTGGGCACGACCGACGCCCGCTCCGACATCTATGCCGTCGGGGCCACGCTCTACGCCCTGCTGACGGGCGAGACGCCGGTGGAGAGCGTCAGCCGGCTGGCCGGGGCGACGTTGCCCCGGCCAGGCCATCTGACGCCGTCCGTGGCCCGTGCCATCTTGCAGGCGATGGAGATGGAGCCGCAGAACCGCTTTCAAAACGCGATGGCCTTCGCCATGGCGCTGTCTTCGCAAGTTGTAGACGATAAGCCCCCCGTGGACCAGCGCCGCCTCTGGCCGGTGGCTGCGGTGGCCATCTTTGTCTTGCTGACCGTGGCCGGGTTCTTTGTGCTGCGGCCGCTTTTGTCTGGTCGTGGCGGCACGGCCACGCCCGACGGCTCCTCGGGTCAAGAGGCGAAGCTGGACGAAAGCAGCCTGGCCACGCAGACGGCCATTGCTGTCGCCCAGGAAAGCCTGGCGGCCAGCCAGAGCACGGCCACGGCCGCGGCGCTGACGGCCGTCGTGGAGGGCGACCAGGACGCTGACGGCTTGAGCAACGACCAGGAAGCGGCCCTCTCCACCGATCCCGGCGATTCCGACTCCGACGACGACGGCCTGTCAGACGGAGACGAGGTGCTGATTGTCCGCAGCGATCCCAATAACCGCGACAGCGACGGTGACCTGCTGCTCGATGGCGACGAGGTCAATGTGTATGCCACGAACCCGAGCCAAAGCGACAGTGATGGCGACGGCGATAGCGACGGCCTTGAAGTTGCTCAAGGTAGCGATCCGCTCAGCGCCGCTGCGCCGAATTTGACTACGCCCGAACCGCCCTCGCCCACCCAGACAGTCAAAGCGAAGGACGCGGCGGATCTGGTCGAGGAGACCATAGGCTTCTCGGCCGGCGGCCAGCCGATTACGCTTTACAAGCTGGGCGACGGGGCGCGTGTCGTCACCCTGGTCGGCGGCATCCACGCCGGCTTTGCCCCCGGCGGCGTCGCCATAGTCGAGCAGGCGATGGGCCACTTCGTGGCCAACCCGGACGAGATTCCCGCCGGCATGGCCCTCCACTTCATTCCCAACAGCAACCCTGACAGCCGGCTGGCGGTGGGCGAGCTGCCCGGCCGCGTCAACGCCAACGGTGTTGATGTCAACCGCAACTTCGGCTGCGACTGGAGCGCAACGGCGATGTGGCGCAACGCGCCCATCGACGCCGGCGACGGGCCATTCTCCGAGCCGGAATCGGCTGCGTTGCGCGACTATTTCCTCGATGCGCGCCCGGCCGTGGTCATCTTCTACGACGCCCGTGCCGCCCAGGGCTGGGTGTCGCCGGGCGAGTGCGACGGCAGCATGGATGACACCGTCCGCTTTGCGGAGGCCTACGCTTCGGCGAGTGGATATATCTATACCGTCACCGACCCCATCGTCGGCGACGCCAGCAACTGGTTGGTGAGCCAGGGCACTCCGGCGTTCTTCGTCCTTCTGCGCGACTACGAAGAGGTGACGGCCAATACGCTGGAACGCAACCTCGACGGTATCCGCGACACCATCGCCGTGGCCGCGCCATAACCCTATGAGCATGCACGGCAGTTCGCGCGCTTTCCCGGCCCTCGTCGCCACACTTCTGGCCATCACCCTGCTGGCCGCCGGCGCGGCGGCGTGGTTGCGTTGGGGCGCGGCCCGGCCCGTCCCGGCCACGGAGCCGTCCGCGGCCGTGGCCACGGTCGCCCTGGCCGCGGCGACCGTCGCGCCCACCCTCGCGCCGGCGGCCACGGAGGGAATCGGCAGCCTGGCCGGCCGGCCCACCCAGACGGCCGCGCCGACCGGCACAACCGCCGCGCCGACGATGACGCCTTCGGCCACATCCACGCCGGGCGTCGCCGAGTACACCGTTGTCGATGGGGACACGCTGGGGGCCATCGCCGCCCGTTTCGGCATCACGGTCGCGGAACTGGTGGCTCTCAACGGTCTGGCCGACCCCGATCAGATTGCCGTGGGGGCAGTGCTGCGTCTGCCGGG
>DAOSMQ010000316.1:0-3698 GCA_035372725.1 Promineifilum sp. (SeqCode) | reverse complement strand
TAGAGGTAGTCGCCGCGGAAGGTGATGTCGAAGGCGTTGGCCAGGTCGTTGAGCGGTGCCTGGGCCGTGGCGATGATCGGCGCGGCGAAGATGTCGGTCTCGTCGAATTCGATGTTGTAGCGAGTGGGGTCGCCCACCAGCAGGACGCGCCCGCCGCGGGCGACGAGGTCGCTGACGGCCTGGGCCTCGGCCGGGCTGTAACCGTCTACGGGCGCGATGACCACCAGCCCCGTGGCCGCGCGCAACGCCTCGGTCAGCGCGCCCTCGGCCAGCGGCCGCACTTGCAGGCCGCGCGCCGCCAGCAGCCCGTCCAACGTGGCCAACTCTTCGCGCGTGAACTGGTTGCCGTGGGCCTGGTCGAGAACGACGACGCCGCGCGGCGCGCCGGCAACGCGCCGGGTCGCTGCGCCGGTCTGAACGGTGTCCGCGCCGTTGCCCGCTTCGGGTGTGGGCACAGCGCCAATGCCCGCGCCGGTGTAGGCCGGCGGGGTCGCCGGGGCCTCGGCCAGCGGGCGGTAGTACTGGAAAAGGCGCACGGCCGACGGCGCCAACAGCAAGACAACGAAGATAGCCAGATAGAGGGCGGCTTTACGCATGGTATTCCGGGGGTGTGGCGGTCAGCGAGCCGCGCTCGGCTCGACGTAGCGGTAATAGAGGCCGGGGGCCAGCGCGGCCGGAGCCTGTCGCAGGCGGGCCTCGTCAATTGGCTGCGGCTGGTAGCGCACTTCTGGCAGAGGGATGGTGTCTGTGTCGAAGGTCAGCGGGTATAGCTCGACGGCGTCGTACTGGCGCACGCCGGCCAGGGCCGCAGCCCGCCGCAGCGCTTCCTCACCGGAGGCCAGGCCGTCGATGAGACCGAATTCGGCCGCTTGCACACCAGTGTAGATCTCGGCCCGCGACAGCGTCGCCAGATCCATCGTCAGGCGGTCGCCGCGGCCGACCTGCACGGCATCGAGGAAAGCCAGCTTGGCCCGCTCGATCTGGCGCACGTAGCCGTCGCGCGTGCCGCCGAAGGCCTTATAGGGGCCGGTCGTCAGCAGGTCTTCGTCGATGAAAATGTCGCCCGGCAGGGAGGCGATGACACCGACGCTGCCGACGGAAGAGGTGGGCTTGGCATAGATCTCGTTGGCCGCCGCGGCCATGTAGTACGCGCCGCTGGCCGCCAGCAGGTCGATAGAGGCGACGACGGGCAACTCGCGGCGCGTGTCCAGCACGTCGAGGAAGAGTTCCTCGCTGAAGGCTGCCGAGCCGCCGGGGCTGTTGATGACCAGGACGACACCCTTGATGGCCGGGTTCTGGCGCGCCGTCCGCAGTTGCTCGCCGATCTCATAGGCGGTCTGGCTGTTAATGTCGTAGCTAAGGCGGATGATGCCGATCTGGGGCCTGGGCGTTAGGCGCGCGGCCGCGAACAGGCCAATCGCCAGCGGCAGCACGACGATGAGCAGAAATGTCAGCACAACGCGCAAGGGCGAGCCGATCGAGGCGTCGTCTTCTTCCATCGAATCTCCTGCTGCGGCGACCGCGGCCGACCGTAGCAACGTGAGCATAGCACGCGGGCCAGAGCGCCGCAAACCCTCTCTCCCTCGCCCGGCAGGTGCCGACGCTACGTATCTGCCCTCCGGGTGTTTGCGCCTCTGGGTATCTACATCTCTGCCCCCGCGTCTGCCCTCTGGCCTGGCTTGGCGCACATGCCGCCGGGCGCGTCCCTATGGCCCTTGCCAATCGATCCGTTTCGCCATATCTTTGCATCCATGCAGGTCCGTCGTCTATCGTTGACCAACTTCCGCAACTACGCTCGTCTGGAGCTTGACCTCCCGGCGGGCGTCGTCTTGTTGCATGGCGACAACGCCCAGGGCAAGACCAACCTGCTGGAGGCGATTTACTTCCTGGCGACGACGCGCTCGCCCCACGCCAGCATCGACCAACAGTTGCTCAACTGGGACGCGCTGCAGGGCGACGACCCCGTGGTGGCCGGCCGCATCGTCGCCGATGTGCTGCGGCCAGACGGCCAGCGCCACCTGGAGATGAGGCTGATCATCGAGGAGCGTGGCGCGTGGACGAGCAACGGCCAGGGAACCTTCCGGCGCGAGGCGCTTATCAACCGGCGCAAGGTGCGCCTGATGGACCTGCTCGGCCAGTTGCGCGTTGTTCTCTTCCTGCCAGAGGATGTCGAATTGGCCACCGGGCCGCCGGCCAACCGGCGTCGTTACCTCAACATCACCCTCTGCCAGGTAGACGCCGAGTATTGCCGCGAGCTATCCAATTACAACAAGGTGTTGGAGCAGCGCAATGCCCTGCTGCGCCGCATGGCCGAGGGGCAGACGCGCAACGCCGCCGACGTGCTGCAAGTATTGACCGACAAGCTGGTGGAGCCGGCCAGCCTCGTCTTGCAGCGGCGGGCCGTCTTTTTGGCCGAAATGGCGCGCCTGGCCCAGGATATTTACTTCCGCGACCTGATCGGCGGCCGTGAGTCCTTGCGGCTGGGCTATCTACCCGGTTGGTACACCAACGGCCGCAAGGCGGGCGAGGAGCTACTGAGCGCGGGCGACCAGCTCCAGGAAACGCCCGACCGGGCGGCCATTGCCGCGCGCTTTGCCTCCGAGTTAGCCCTGGCGCGGGCGACGGATATGGCCCGCGGCATGTCGACCGTCGGCCCCCACCGCGACGACTGGGCCATTCTGGTCAACGGCAAGAACCTGGGGCCGTTCGGCTCGCGGGGGCAGGTGCGCACCGCCATCCTGGCCCTCAAGTTGGCCGAAATCGGCTGGATGAAGTCGGCCACGGACGACACGCCCATCCTGCTGCTCGACGAGGTTAGCGCCGAACTCGACCAGCACCGGCGGGCGGCGCTGCTGGCCTACGTCCTGGAACAGGCGCGCGGCCAGGGCACGGGCCAGGCCCTCCTCACGTCCACCGACCCCAGCCTCTTCACCGCCGAATTCCTGTCCGTTGCCGCCACCCTGCGCGTCGCCGGCGGCCGCGTCGAACCCGGCCAGTAATTCTGAGATAGGTCATGGCGGACGCCGATAGACGCAGCCAAGAACCATCTTGCATTCTTAGTCGCGTCAATCGGTCGAATCCGCACTAGCGGCAGGCCATTCTCTATAGGGGCTTTTTGGCCGGCACGCCAACCCGGCGCGGGTAGCGCGCCGCCGTCGGCCGGGCCTTGTCGATGATGACCAGGTAGTGGACGGCCTCGGTTTCCGGCAAGTGAACGGGCGTCAGGCGCGCCACGCCGCCGCCAACAGCGCCAATGGCCGGGCCGGCGGCGGCCAACTCGGCCGCGGCGCTATCGCCCTTCTGGGCCAGCATTCGTCCGCCGACGCGGCAGAGGGGCAGCAGTAGCTCGGCCAGCACGCGCAACTCGGCCACCGCCCGCGCCGCGGCCCAGTCGTAAGCCTCGCGCTGGCCGGCCGCCTGGCCCAGCGCTTCGGCGCGGTCGGCGATGACGACGACATCGCCCAGGCCTAGCTCGGAGGCGACGGTCTCCAGAAAGCGCGCCTTCTTGGCCACGCTGTCAACCAGTGTCAGGCGCAAACCGGGGTAGAGGATTTTGAGCGGCAGACCGGGAAAGCCTGCGCCGCTGCCGACGTCGATCAGGCGGCGGCCATCGAGCGGGCCGGTCGCGACGGCGCAACTGAGCGCGTCGAGGAAGTGGCGGATGCGAATCTGGCGCGGCTCGCGAATGGCCGTCAGGG
>DAOSMQ010000315.1:0-3705 GCA_035372725.1 Promineifilum sp. (SeqCode) | reverse complement strand
CTGGCCAGTTCCTTCCTCCATGACTTCATGTGGAACGTTGCCGGCAATACCGGCTCTGACCTGGACGCCTTCGCTGAGGGCGCGCCCGGCTTCGGCTTCATCTACCTGCCACTGGAGACGGTGGCCGGCTACCATAACCAGGCCGACAACCTCGCCGCGCTGGATCCACGCAGCGTGCAGGGCATGGGCGATCTCGCGCTGACGCTGACGCGCGCCTTCGGGAACCGCCCGCTAGACGAGCTAACCGGCGCGCCTGACCGGGTGGCCTTTCCGCTGGCGCGGGGCGTGTTAGTTGACTATTCAAGCAGCCTGTCTCTGCCGCTGGCCATTGTCGCGACGGCGCTGCTGGCGGCGGCATTGGTGCTGGGGCTGCGGCGCGGCCGGCTGACGGGCAGGGGGCTGCTGGCTGCTTTCGCCTTGGGCGCGCCGCTCATGCTGACGGCCGTTTTGGTCGTCACCGGCATCTGGTGGCTGGTGAGGCTACTGACGCCGGGGCTGCACACCTTCACTGTCGGCGGTTGGTGGGGTAACGGCTTCTATCTGACCGCGTCGCTGGCCCTGGCGTTGGCCGTGGCCCTCGCCTGGCGTGGGATGCTGCGCTTCCGGGCCGACGATCTGTTGGCCGGCGGGTTGCTCTGGTTTGCCCTGCTGGCTCTCGTCACCGCTCTGCTCCTGCCCGGCATCGGCTATCTGTTCGTCTGGCCGTTGCTGGTCGTGGCGTTGGGCTGGGTGGTGTCGGCCCTGCGGCCGGGCGGGAAGTGGGCGGCGCTGCCGGTGGTTGTCGGGGCGTTCGTGGCTCTGGTGCTGGCCGCGCCAGTGGCCTACTGGCTGTGGGTCTACGTCGGCCGGGCCGAGGCGCAGATGGGCATCCCCTTCGCCGCCCTGCCGGTGCTGTTTGTGTTGCCAGCCCTGTTGCTGGCGGCCGCGGCTGTGGAGGCGTTGCGTTCAACCGCCACTGCGCCGGTGGCGCAACGGCGCGTCGCCCTGGGGCTTGTGCGCCGCCCGTGGTTCGCCTTCCTGGCGCTGGCCCTGTTGCTCTTCGCCATCCCGGCACTGCGCCGGCCGGCGCCGGCACGGCCGTGGGTCAATACCGTCGTCTACACGCTCGACGCCGGCGAGGGCGCGGCCTACTGGGTGACCTTCAACGATTCCCGCATGGGTCGAGGTACGCGGCAGCAACTAGACGAGTGGACGCGCCAATTCTTCCCCGCTGGGGCCGAGGCGACGACGTTCGATCCCTGGTTGGTGACGCGCAGCGACACGCTCTACCCGGCTTTGCGCGCGCCCGCGCCAGTCGTGGCCCTGCCGCATACGACCATCACCGCCACCTACACCGGCGGAGAGGCCCAGCTAACCCTCAGCCGGCCGCCGGAGGCGATGCTGACGCGGCTGGTAGTGCATACCACTGCGCCAATCACCGCCGTGACGCTGGACGGCCGGCCGCTCGACCTGGCTGGCACACAGCCGGCCGAGTACACCGTCCTCGTGCTCGGTCGCGCCGACACGCTGACGCTGGCGCTGGGCGGGCTGAGCCAGGGGGACGCGACCATCGAAGTTCTCGACCGGCTGACGACCGACGTGATGACGATTGCCGCGCAGGCGGGCCTGATGATCAATCCGCGGCCGGCGTGGATGGGTGTGGCATCGGCATCGGACACGGGCGAGGGCGCGCTTGTGACCACGCGGTTTGAGTGACAGAGAGGGCGGCCATTTCCTTTCGCCCTCCTGAGAGGCGGGTATAATTCCCGCCACACGGACATTATCTACCCAGCACTCAAGGAGGACACCCATGGCATTGGCGATCCCCAGCCTGTTGTTGAAGCAGTTGCACACTTTCGGCAGTCTGAAGAACACCGCCGACGGCGTCGAATTCTCCGTCAAGAACCGGCTTAGCGACACGACGCTGACCGGCCTGACCGGCCTGAAGTTCGACGGCTACGAGGTGCCGCTCGACTCGATCCTCGTCCGGCTGCCAGACGGGACGACGCTGACCCCGGCGCAACTGGCCGCCGCGCCGCTGGACTTCCCCTTGCGCCGCACGCTCGACATTGTCGCCGCCATCGACCCGCTGCCCATCGGTAAGCACGAGATCGAGATACGCTTCGAGGCGCAGCCGTTCGGCCGGCTCAAGCTGAAGGTGGACGATGCCATCACCGCCGACCGGCCCAAGACCGTCCACATCCCCCGCGACAACGAGGACGACTACAGCGACAAGGCCATCAAGGCCCGCCAACAGTTCATCGAAGACGTGAGCGGGGCCAAGCTGGAGCACACCGCTCGCTACTCCTTCGACCCCCACATGGTCGCCGGCAACGCCGAGCACTTCACCGGCGTGGCCCAGATTCCGCTGGGTTTTGCCGGGCCAATCACCATCAGGGGCGAGCACGCCCAGGGCGACTTCTTCATCCCCCTGGCGACGACGGAGGGCACGCTCATCGCCAGCTACAACCGGGGCATGAAGATCCTCAATCTGTCGGGCGGGGTAACCTGCACGGTCATCGGCGACGCCATGCAGCGCGCGCCGGTGTTTGTCTTCAAGACGGCCCGCGAGGCGCGCCACTTCGTCAGCTGGGTCGAGGCCAACATCGGCGAGGTGCGCGACCAGGCCGAGGCGACCTCCAGCGTGGCCAAGTTGCAGTACATCGACTACTACCTGGCCGCCAAGCTGGCCTATCTGCGCTTCAACTTCAGCACGGGCGACGCCGCCGGGCAGAACATGGTCGGCCGGGCCACCTTCGCCGCGTGCAGCTGGATTCTCGACCACTACGACGGCGTCCAGCACTTCTATCTGGAGTCGAACCTGGCCACGGACAAGAAGGCGTCGCAGGTCAACATCATGCACACGCGCGGCAAGCGGGTCGTGGCCGAGGCGACGATCAAGCGCGATGTGCTCTTGCAGCACATGCGCGTCGATCCGGAGAACCTTTACTACCACGCCGGCATCGCCAACGTCGGCGCGATCCTCAGCGGGGCCAACAACAACGGGCTGCACTCGGCCAACGGCATCACGGCCATGTTCATCGCCACCGGCCAGGACGTGGCCAATGTGTCCGAGTCATCGGCCGGCATCCTCTACACCGAGCTAACGCCGGAGAAAGACCTCTATCTGTCCATCACCATCCCGTCGCTCATCGTGGCCACCTATGGCGGTGGCACGGGCCTGGCCACGCAGCGCGAATGCCTGAGCATCCTCGGCTGCGTGGGCAAGGGCAAGGTCAACAAGCTGGCCGAGATCATCGCCGGCGTCGTGCTGGCCGGCGAAATCTCCCTGGCCGCGGCCATCTCGTCGTCAGACTGGGTGAGCAGCCATGAGAAGTATGGGCGGAATCGGTAGAGGGAGCGACGGTTTACGCGCGACGAAGTAAGAGGCTTGGGCCAAGGACGAAAAGGGCCAAAAGATAACGGGTGGAGCCGCCTCACGGCTCCACCCGTTTCATAAGTCGCGCGGCCGTTGTTAGCCTGTTTCCTTCTTCTTCTTCTTTTCCTTCTTCGCCTCCTGCTTCTCCTTTATGGTCCGCGGCGGCTTGTTCTTGTCGGTCCCTTTCTTCTTGTCACCACTCTTAGGCATTGTGCTTCTCCTGCTACAAGATTAGTTGCCTCACGCCGGTCAGGCAGGCGGACAACTTGACCAACCAGGATGAGGCCAACCGGATGGGCCTCATTCACTCCTATCTCGTATGCCGTCTTCTGCTTGAAAAAAAAAAA
>DAOSMQ010000314.1:0-3727 GCA_035372725.1 Promineifilum sp. (SeqCode) | reverse complement strand
GATGATGTAGTCCTTGATGCCCAGGCGGAAGGCGCGCACGGCCGTGTCCTCCGAACCCTCGCCGGTGACGAGGATGGCGGGGATGTCGATGTTCCGCTCGCGTAACTTCTGCAGGACTTGCAGGCCGGTCAGTCCCGGCATCTGCTGGTCAGTGATCATCAGGTCTGGCTCTTTGGCGATGGCCAGTTCCAGGCCCATGAGACCATCGGACGCGGCCAGCACCTCGAAGCCCTTCGGCCGCAGGATGTTCTCGATCAGGAAGTCGCGGATGTCCTGCGAATCGTCAATCACCAGTACTCGTTCGTACATAGGCCACTCTGCCAGGGAACGGAACAGTTTCAGAAAGTGTACTACTCGCCCCATGGGCAGGCAACTGACCACAGGGCTTTGCCAATGTCACCCCGGGCGCACCGACCTGACAGGTGAACGGCCGCCCACCTGTCAGGTCGGGACACATGGTGGCTTTTTTGGCCCCAGCAGCGTGTTGGTGGGCCGGCACCGAGGCCCCATCAACAGAGGGCACCGCCCACTGGCTGAGCACAAGGTGGCCGCCGGACTTTAATTACCGCGCAGCAGGGGTATGGCTGGAGAACTGAACTGCGCGCCACTCCGCCACCACCTCCCGCGTCTCCGACGTCAGCCGAACGAAGCGATCTTTCAGCCGTTCCACTCCCTCGCCGGCGATCTGCTGGAAGAACGGATCGTCCTCCCGGGGCAGCGGCAGGGGCACTCCTGTCTGTCCCAGTAGATAAATGATCCACGACCAAGGACTCTTGTGCCGTCGCAAACCGCCGACAGCCGCCTCATTGAAGCTGCTCGGATAGATCTCGTCGTCGAAGAGCGACTTCTGGCGGCCAAGGGCGATCTCCACCAGCGCCGCCTGCGTGACCAGTTGCCGGGCCTGCTCGGCCAGGACAATCTGCCGTTCGCCGGCCAGCCGCGCCCGGCGTTGCGCGTTCAAGTCCCGACGGGCGGCTGCTTCGGCCGCGAAAGCCGCCTGCGCCGTCGCGGCCCTGGCCTCTGGGTCGCCGGCGTGCGCCGGTTGACCGGCGGCTGCCAGCCGTTGTAGCTCGGCCAGCGACCCGACCGGCCGCGGCGCGCCGGCGCTCAGATCATACCAGCCCCGCAGCGGCAGGTCAGCCGCCTCATAGCGCGCCACACCGGCCGGCAGTTCATCCGGCGGTTCCACGAGCGCCAGCACCGCCTCCAGCAGCGGACTGCCGTAGGATAGGAACTGGAGCGTCTGCGGCCAGCGGTCGAACAACTCGGCGCGGAAGGTGACGGCCATCTGCTGCCTGTCCCATTGCAGCCACCACGCGCCGGCAATCGTCTCGTGGCCCGTGAACAGGTGGCCCGTCGCCGCGGACGTGGTCAGCAGCGCTTCCAGGTCGGCCAGCCGCACGGGCGAGGCTACCGTGGGATCCGGCTCGTCCAGTTCGACGTAGCGGTCGATGTCGAGGGCGTTGATCTTCGACTCCTCCAGCTTGCGCCGCAGCTCGCGCATCTCGCTCTCGAAACGGGCCGCCTGCTCCTCGGCCGGCAGCATGGCCAGCTTGCGCGTCACCTCGCCGACCTCGGCCAGGATCGGTTGCAACGCGCCGACGACGTCCTCGAACCATTGGATGCGATCCTCCAGCGCCCGGTAGACCTTGTCCTCGATGCTGTCTTCGTAGAAGTAGTTGCTGATCCAGACCTCGGGATAGGTCTGCCCAATGCGGTCGATGCGGCCGATGCGCTGCTCGACGCGCATGGGGTTCCAGGGCATATCGTAATTGGCCAGCATGCCGCACGTTTGCAGGTTCAGGCCCTCGCTGGCCGACTCGGTGCAGAGCAGGATGGCGATCTCGCCGTCGTGGAACTGCTCCTTGACCCACTCCTTGGACGTCTGCACCCAGGTCAGACCGTTCCACACCTCGCCGCCACGCCCGGAGTAGCAAGCGATTTTTGAGCCGTAGACGGTCACCAAATGGTCGCGCAGATAGTCCATCGTGTCGGTATACTGGGTGAAGACGAGCGCCGTCGGCCGCTGGCGGAAGACCCGATCAAGCTCGTTCTTCAGCGCGTCCACCTTGGAGTCGTTGCCACTGAGTCGCCGCAGGTCATTGATGAACGTTTCCAGGTAGGTCAGCTCGGCGTCAAAAGCGGCGCGCATGCCGGGCGAGGTCATATCCACTGCATTAAGGTCCTCAAAGTCCAACCCGGCCTGTTCCAGCGCGTCCTCCTCGTCCAGTTCGGTCACATCGTCAGCGGTGAAGGCCTCGCTGGCCGGAATCTGGCGCAGCAGGAAGTCGCGCCGGCGCTCCAGGCTGCGCCGGACGGCGTAGAAGCTGCTCGTCAGCCGGCGGCGGTAGACGGTCATGATGAAGCCCAGCCCGCGCCGCTCGCTCTCGTAGCGGGCGTAGAACTGGCTGATGTACTCGGTGATGCGCCCGTAGAGTTCGGCCTCGTCGGCGCGGAAGGCCACCCGGCGGATCTGCGGCCGGCGGGTGGGAACGTTGGCCTTCAGCAGCCCTTTGTCCACGTAGCGCCGCAGCAGCGTGCGCGTGTTGCGGAAGAGGTAGCGCTGCAGCGGGGTGTGGCGGCGGGCCAGTTCGGCGGCGTATTGCTGGGCGGCCGGCGGTAAGGCGCGCACCACCCGGCCCGGAGCGAGGTTTTCCGGCAAGGTGCGGATGATCTCTGCCCGCGGCGCGCCCAGCTCACTGGCCATCGCGCGCACGAAGTCAGGGTCGATCTGCCCGTCAAGCGAGACGTGGCTCAGGTAGTCGTTGACCAGGCTGTAGACCAGGTCCCAGTCCGTGTCGGCCGGCAGGCGGCGCAACTCGGCGAAGAAGTCGAGGAAGGCGCGCTCGTCGGCCCCCCACCGGCCGCTGAGGCCCAGCACGGTCAACAGATCCCACACTTCGACCGGGTGCACCTGCATCGGCGTGGCCGTCATGAGCAGCAGGCCGTCGTAACGGTCGGCGGCCTTCAGCCGATTCAGCAGCGTCAGCAGCCGGTTGGGGCGGTACGTCGGCTGGAGAAAGTCCTTGCGGCGGGCGTGGTGGGCCTCGTCGACGACCAGCAAGTCCCAGCGCGGCGCGGCGGCCAGCTCCTCCACCCGCTCGCGACGGCGGGCCAGGTGGCTGGTAGCTAGTAGCAGGTCGCTCTCGTCCCACGGCCGGGCGATAGGCGGGCCGCTCGTTTCGTAGACGCCGATCAGACGGCCGTCTTCGTAGCGGGGAATGGCCAGGTTGAACTTTTCGTATAACTCTTCCTGCCACTGGCGCAGCACGGCCTTGGGGGTCAGGATGAGGGCGCGCCGCACGCGGCCGCTGAGCACCAGGTGGCGGATGATCAGCCCGGCCTCGATGGTCTTGCCCAGCCCAACCTCGTCGCACAGCAGCGCCCGGTCGGGGAAGCGGCCGATGAGGGTGCGGGCCACCTGCGTCTGATGGGGCCAGGGGCGGACGGCGCTCGTCTCGGCCGCCAGGTCGCCGGCGTTGAGCAGGGTGGGGGCGTCGCGCACGAACTGGAAGAGCACGCGGTCAATGGGCGTGACGACGGCCAACCTCGGCCGGCCTTCGCCATCGCGGACGGCGCCGGGCGCCGGGCGTTCCAGCGGGTCGCGTTCGGGGCGGTGGGCTGGGGCGCGCTTGATGAGTTCGTCGCGGACGGCGTCGGGCAGGTCGATGGCCAGCCAGTCGCGGTCTTCGCCGTTCCACAGTTCGTTGAAGGAGGCGCGGATGTC
>DAOSMQ010000313.1:0-3729 GCA_035372725.1 Promineifilum sp. (SeqCode) | reverse complement strand
CGGCCGCGTGCTCTCGCCGCCGACGTCCAGAATGTCGGCTCCATCGCCCAGAAAGCGCCGCGCCTGGGCCACCGCCCGCGCGACCACCTCTTCGGTTGAAACCTGGGCCACGCTCTCACGTGCCACGCTCTCACGGGCCACGTTCTCACGGGCCACGCTCTCACGGGCCACGTTCTCACGGGCCACGCTCTCACGTGCCAGGCTCTCACGTGCCACGTTCTCACGTGCCACGCCATCGCCGGAAAAGCTGTCCGGCGTGGCATTGATGATGCCCATTACGTAGGTGCGTTGACCCCACTCGAACATCATGGTTCCGAGCGCCTACGTGGCCGGCCGATGTCAGGCCGAGGCCTGGCTCTGGCTCAGGGCAACGTCACGCGCCTTGTTGGGAAACTGCATCTCAAATAGCCGCTCCACGCCCGACACATCGACCCGGCCGAGCATCTCTTCGACCGTTTCGCCTGTCTGTGGATGACGGAAGGTGGGAATGATGTCGGCCAGCGGCGCCAGTACGAAGGCGCGCTCATCCATGCGTGGATGCGGGATCGTCAATTCCTTGTCAGCCAGAACGAGCTTGTCATAGAAAAGGATGTCGATGTCAATGAGCCGCGGTCCCCAGCGGCGCGTCGGCTGGCGCCCCATCGCTGTCTCAATATCCTTAACGATGCGAAGGACGTCATGCGGTGGCGTGGTCGTGGCGGCGGCAACGCACACGTTTAGGAACGGCGGCTGGTCGGCATCGCCCCACGGTTCGGTTGCGTAGACCGGTGAAATGGCCGTGATGGTGAAATGCTCCCCCAATTGGGCGATAGCCTGTTGGAGGTTGGCATGCCGATCGTTCAGGTTCGACCCAAGACTTAAGTACATCAGACTCATAACTGTTCACCGCCTCAATGTGTCCCGCCTGTTAAGGATAACCGATATGACGCACTGCATTATTATACACATATATAACACACTGCGTCATGAGTGTCAACGAATTGACCGGCGGGACTTGGGTGGCTTCGCGGCGCTCGACGGTTAGAATAGCCCTGTGAAGCGAAAGTGGCTCCTTTTCTCGCTACTGGCAGTCTTGGTGGGGGCGTATGCGGCGCGGCCAGCGGCGGCGCAAGACGACGCGCCGGCCGTCGTGGCCCTGCCTGTCGAAGCGGGGGACACCTGGGTGGCGCTGGCCGCGCGCTATGGCGTAAGCGATACGACGTTGCGCGCCCTGAACCCGCATCTCAACCGCGCCTTCCAGCCCGCCATCGGCGGCACGGTGAACCTGCCCGCGGACGCAAGCCCGCGAACCGGCCGCCTGCTGCGAGCAGCTAACGGTGGGCTACTGGAAATCGCCGCGGGCGCGCGTCTGTCGCCGTGGGCGCTGGCGGCCGGCAACGCGCTGGCTTCCCCTTACCGGCCCACCCTCTATAGCCCCCTATTGTTGCCTGGCCCGGGTACGATCCGCGACCTGCCGCCCGGAATTGAAACGCTGGAGGTGTCGCCCTGGCCGGCAGCCGCCGGCCAGGCGCTCGGCCTGCGTGGCCACGTCGCCGCTGGAGTGACCGAAGTTGCCGTCCGGCTAGACAACTCGGCCGGCCCGGCGACGGTTGATGGCGGGCGCTTCCTAGCTCTGATTGGTACGGGGGCATTTTTCGCCGGTGGCCGGCCAGAGCTTGTTGTACGCGTCGGCAACGGCCCGGCCTGGGTCCAGCCGTGGCAGTTCGTCGAGCGGCAGTGGGACTACCAGGACTTGACCCTGACCGGCGAAGCGGCCGCCGCCGCCGATCAACAGGCGCGCGACGAGGAACGCGCGCGCCTGCGCGCCCTATGGACAACGATCACGCCGGGCCCGCGCTGGGACGCCGCCTTCCGCTTGCCGCTCGACGACTATCTGAGCATTTCGGCCAACTACGGCGGCCGCCGCTCCTACAACGGCGGCCCCTATCTGACCTACCACGAGGGCGTCGACTTCAGCGCTTACGGTGGCACGCCCATCTACGCTCCGGCGGCGGGTACAGTCGTCTTGGCCGAGCGGCTTTACGTGCGCGGCGGCGCGGTCATTATCGACCACGGCCTGGGCGTTTTCTCCGGCTTTTACCACATGTCGGCCGTCCACGCCGCCATCGGCCAGGAGGTGCAACCCGGCGACTTGCTGGGCGAAGTGGGCACCACGGGCCTGTCCACGGGCAATCATCTGCACTGGGATCTGCTCATCAACGGCGTCTGGGTCGATGCGGCCGTGTGGCAAGAACAGGACCTGGCCTGCTGGGCTTTGGCGGCCCTGGCGCGCGACTGCGCGCCGGCCGCGCCCAGTCCATAGGGGTTACTCTACTGCTCCCAAAGGCGCGGACAGCAGCCTACTGATCAGTATCGTCGTGGTCGCCGAAGTCAAATAGATCGCCAATGGACTGGCGATAGTAGTTCTGGCGAATGGCTCCGGCGAACACGGGACCAGTTGACAGAGCGACCAGCTTGGGATAATCCCGCGACGAGCGTTGCGGCACGGTGTCGGTCGTGACGATTTCGCAAATCTGAGGAATGTCACAAAGCCGATCCAGCGCGCCGTGGAGGAACAGGCCGTGAGTGCAGATGACGTAGATCTCTTCCAGGCCGTTGTCCAGCAGCAGGCGGGTCAGTTCCTCGATTGTGCCGCCGGTGGCGATCTCGTCGTCGTGGATTAGCGCGCGCCGGAAACCGCTGACTTGCCGGCCGATCAGCCCACCGATCTGCACTTTGGAGTCGGACAGGCGCGTCTTTTGGGCCGTCGCCGTTCCCAGACCCAGCATGTCGGCGAAGCGCACCGCTGATTTGGCGCTGCCTACATCGGGCGCAACGACAACGGTGTCCTCCGCGCTAAACGCGTGCGGGCGGAAATAGTCAGCAAACAACCCGCGCGCGGTCAACGGGTCGGCAGGCACAGGGAAGAAACCGTGCACCTGGGGCGAGTGCAGGGTCATGGTCATGATGTGGGTCGCCCCGGCAGTGCGCAGCAGGTCGGACACGAGGCGGGCCGTGATGGAAATGCGCGGCGCGTCCTTTTTGTCGGAGCGGGCATAGGAGAAGTAGGGGATGACCGCATGAACTTCCCGCGCCGCCGCGCCTTTGGCGATGTCGATCATCATGAGCAATTCCATCAGATGATCGCTGACCGGCGGCACAAGCGACTGCACCAGAAAGACGGCCCGGCCGCGCACACTGGCGCCCAACTGCACAAACAGGTTGTCATTGCTGAAACGCGAGAAGTGCGTTTCCTCCAGCCGTATCCCCAGCCAGCTGGCAATCGCCGCGGCTAAACCCGGATTCGAGCGACCACTAAATAGACGGACATCACTCTGCGTGAGGGGGAGAGCTTTGAGGCTCATGGCTACCTCCTGGGATGAACGCGGGCCAGCGCGACCGCCGCGCTCTGGCGCGCAGATGCTTGCACATATTATGCCCGCCGATGGCGCGCGATCAAACTAGTCAGCCCTATTTAAACGCAGTTTTCACGGCCAGCGCTTGCCGCAGCAGAGCACGGTAGCGGCGGCGCGAGATTTCTACCACGCCCATCTTCATCAGGTGAGACGTCTGGAACTGCGTGTCCAACAGGCGGAAGTCGCGCGCCCGCAGATGCTGGACGAGATAGTACAGCGCTACCTTGCTGGCGTCCCGCTGCCGGCTAAACATGCTTTCGCCGGCGAAAAAGCCGCGGATGCTGACGCCATAGAGGCCGCCGGCGAGATCGCCGTCCTGCCAGACCTCGACGCT
>DAOSMQ010000312.1:0-3737 GCA_035372725.1 Promineifilum sp. (SeqCode) | reverse complement strand
GGGGTCGTTGGCCGCCGCCTGGCTTAGATGCCAGCCCGTGCCCCATTGCCAGTAGAGCAACATGGCCACGACGGCCAGGAACGCGCCGCGCCGCGCCGCCGGGCTTTCCCACGCCAGAACGACGATGACGGCCACGCCGGCCAGGGCGAAAGCCAGCACCGCCAGGCTGATCAGCGACGCATTGCTCCCCGTCCATAGCCCCAGCTGGGTAAAGCGGGCGATGCTGACCAGCAGCGTCATGCCCAGCAGCGCCAGACCCCCGCCCACCAGCCAGGCCCGCCGCTGCTCCGTCCGCGGCAGCTCGCCGCGCATCAGGTCGCCGGCCAGCAGGCCGATGAGCAGGTAGCCGGGCACGAGCACGGCCGCGGCCTGGTGGGGGAGGGCCATCTGGAGGAGGATGACCGGCAGCAACAGCCCCAGCCACAGCACCAACTGTTTGCCCACGTTGTTGTCGCCGCTAAGCGCGCCTACGGCCGCGGGAATACCCAGCAGGAACAGACCCAACTCATAGCGCAGCAGCACCAGCAGCGGCTCACGGGCCGCTGCGCCGCCGGCCAGACCGAACTGGCCCAGCCACTGCGGCAGCAGCATCAGCGCCCCGCCGAGGCCCTCCGGGTAGAACAACCCGCCGGCGGCGACGGTGATGAAGGCGATGACCGCGGCCAGTGCCCCGGCGTGCAGCGTGCCGCGCCCGACGCTTTCGGCCCCGCGAAAGACCCACCACGCCGGCAGGAACGCCACCAGCCCGGTGTAAAATAGCGGCGCGGTGGTCAGGCCCAACCCCAGCGCCGCGCCCGCGGCCACGCCCCAGCCGTCGCCCTCGTCCAGGCGCGCCGCGGTCACGGCCAGCAGCAGCAAGGCAAACAGGGCGATAGCGTCGCCGCCGGCCGTGCGCGAGAGGATCATCTGGATGGGCGAGAAGGCCAGCAGGACGCCGGCCGTCAGCCAAACCGCCGGCTGGAAGCGCCCGCGCCACAGCCACGGCAGAGCGACCGTCAGGATGCCGAAGAGCGCCGGCGCCAGCCGCGCCGCCGTATCGCCATCGCCGCCCAGGCTCATGAGCAGGCCGGTGAGGGTGAAGTAGGCTGGGCTGGCCGGAGCAGCCGTCAGGGGAATGCCGTGGGCGAACTGCCAGCCAGCCAACGCCGCCTCGGCTTCGGTTGGCGAAAGTGGCTGCGCCCCCAGATTGACCAGGCGGGCCACGGCGGCGATGCCGACGATGAGCAGCATGATGCCGTCGGCGACGGTCAGGGCCGTCCGCCACGTCCTGGGAGCCGCCGGACGGCCATTGGCGCTGGGCCGCGGCCCGGCCGGCAGCGCGGCCACGCGCGTCTCCTGTGTTTCCGCCAGTCCTTCGCTCATCATGGTCTAGTTCGGGCTTCCTGGCTGCCAGCGGTAAATCGTAACACGGTCATTGGCGAAGGCAACCTCCAGCCGGTCGCGGAACTTCTCTAGCCCAACCCCACCATAGGTACTGGTTTCCAGGTCGCCAACGTAGATATAGCGCACATTTAGCTCATCGAGCAGGAAGGCGACGGCGTTCAGGTCGGGCGTGGTGTAGATCTGTTCGACCAGCGGCCCGCGGCGGCCCGGCTCGGGGTGGTCGCTGCCGCGCCACTGCCATTCGTGCCCCGCCCAGCCCAGCACGGTTGGCAAACCGGTGTTGGCGGCGACGCGGCCGAAGGCGCTGTACTGCCCGCCGACGGCCTCCAACACCACCGGTGGCGCTTCGCCAGGCACCACGGCATTGTTGCGCAGCCAGGCCAGGGCCTCATACTCGCTGGGATTGGCCCGTTGCAGCGCCGCCAGGCCGTCGAGCGTGGCCGGCTGCCGCTCCAGTCGCGCGCCGGCGCTATCGCGCGCCGGGCCGCGGTACTCGGCCGCCCGCGACTGCACCGCGTAGAACGGGAATAGCAGCGCCACGGCCAGCAGGGCCACATAGACGGCTGTCGTCCCGACGATCACCAGCCGTTGACTGCCCTGCTGGCGTGTGGCCAGCAGATAGTCGAGGGCGAAAACGGCGGCCACGCCAAACATGGCCCAGGCCTGGTAATAGAACTTGAAAGTGGTATTGAGCCGCACGCCGAAATTATCCCGCAGATAGACGAACTCCGGCCCCAGCGTCAGCAGCACACCGGTCAGGATGAGCAGCAGGGCAAAGGGCAGCGTCGCGTGTTCAGCCCAGGCGAGGTGGCCCCTCTCCCTAACCCTCTCCCAGGGGGCGAGGGAAGAAGGGGCGAGGTTGCCCCTCTCCTCAACCCTCTGCCGGGGGGCGAGGGGAGAAGCTTCCTCGACGGCTGAGCGCAGGGCCATGACCACCAGCGCCAGCAGGCCGGAGAGCAGCAGCAGCAGCCCCGGTGACACTGCCCGCGCCGCCAGCCACGCCGGCAACACCGCTACGGCCGCCCGCAGCCCCCAGCCGAGGGCGACTGCCCCCTCCGGTCGCGCGGGCAGGCTCAGCCCCAACTCGCCGGCCAGGTTGCTGATCGTGCCGCTGCTGCTCTGGCTGGCGGCGACGACCCACAGCAGAAGCAGCATCACCAGGAACAACCCGCCGACGACGGCCGCGACCGCGCCCAGTCCGGTTTGCCAGTGGCGGAAGCGCTGCCGCGCCGCCAGCGTAACCAGCAAGACGGTGATGGCCACCAGCGGCAGGCCGAAGATAATGGCGTAGTGGGCCAGGCGCGTCGGCCGCATCAACATTGGCAGCAGGAAGGGCGGCCCGGCCTGCGAGCGGAAGCCCAGGTAAAAGGGCAGGTAGAACACGAAGGCCGCGGCCACCAGCAGCACGGCCATGAGCGCCGTTTGGCGCCACAGTCCGGACGTGTGGCCCTGTCGCCGCCAGCCGGCCAGGAAGAATGCCCCCAGGACGACGAACAGGTGGATGCCCACGTCCCAGGTGTTCAGAAACGACAGCCCGCCCAGCACCAGCGCCGTCAGCAGCCACAATGGCCAACCCGGCCCAATCCCCTCTTCATTCCTAATTGTCCCCCTCAGCCAGCCCGGCCGGCCCTCCTTTTCATTCCTAATTCCTAATTCGTCATTCCTGATTGTCAGCCGCAGCCACCACGCCAGGGCCACGCCCAGGCTCAGGAAGGCGAACGGCAGCGCCAGCACGTGGGGGTGCAAGTCGCCCAGCACATAGCTGAAGGCAGGCACTTCGACGATTGGCTCCAGCCCTTCCTCGGCCCGGCCGGCCAGGGTGTACTCATGGATGACGCGCGAGGTGCGCCACCACCACCACTCACTGGTCTGGTAGCGCGGCACGCCGTCGCTGTCGGCCGGGCCGTTGATGTCGCGCACGTTCAGCCATTGCCAGAAGCTGTCTGAGCCGACGCCGTTGCCATGCAGCACTTCCAGGCCGATCTGCATGTTGCCGGCTACGGGCACGGCCAGGGCGGCGATGATGCCCAGGGTGATCGCCCGGCGCTTGATGGCTGGCGCGTAGCTGCTGCCAGGTGCGACCCGCCTCTCTTCCGAATCCCTAATTCCTAATTCGTAATTCCTAATTCCCCCACCAGCCACCAGGTTATAAACTACCCCAAACGCGCCCACCGCCGCCCCCGCCACCAGCCAGGCGATGGCCAGATTGAACGCCACCGCCGTCGGCACGACCGCCAGCCGGGCCAGCAGCGAGGTCATGACGTAGCCGAAGTAGTAGTAGCTGATGCCATAGCCCGACAACCACGGGTCGAGCGGCGGGAAAGTTGGGCTGAGGGTGACGCCGTTGAGGAAGG
>DAOSMQ010000311.1:0-3751 GCA_035372725.1 Promineifilum sp. (SeqCode) | reverse complement strand
TCGCCCTGTGAGAGAGGGTGGCTTCAGCAACCCCAGCCGCGCCGCTTCCTCCGGCTCATACAGCCAGGTGTGCTCGCCGATCTCCGTGGCGGGGGGCGGCGCGTCCCGGTCGTAGGCCACCTCGGCGCGACTGTCGTAGTAGACCCACGCCCCGGTCTTCACGCCACTCTCAATTGTCTTCCGCAACTGACTAGAGTCGAGCAGCAGCGGCAGGTTGATCTTGCGGGCAAAGGCGCGCCGCAGGTCTTCCGTGGTCATCTCCGTCTGGGTGCGGTCCCAGGCGCGCGACTTGACGTAGGCCCCGGCCAGCGGCGAATCGTCGGCCGCCTGAACCTTCTTATAGGTATGGAGCACGCGGACGATGACGTTGGTCTGGTCCTGGTCTGTCTCGCCCTGGGCCTGGGGCGGCACGTTCTCGCGCCGCAGGAAGGCGTGGGCCTTGGGCGCGTCGGGGCCGGGGTAAAAGAGGTAGCGATAGGCGCGGGTGATGGCGATGCGCACCTGCAACTCGGCCGCGCCTTTCATCTCGCGCAGCTTCTTCTGCTGCTCCTCGTTGAACGACCGCATCCGGTCGGCGCTGCCGGTGATGCGGTCGATGGCCAGGTAGCGGCGCACCTCGCCCAGCATCGTGTCCACCTGGTCGGCGTCGGCCACTAGAAAGAGGACGTTGTTCTGGTAGGTGCGAAACGACTCGCTCTGCCCGGCATACTGGGCGATGCGCTGCAACAGGTCGGGCGGGTCGGTCTCGGCAGCGCGGAGCTTGAGGGCGTCGAAGTGCAGGATGACCAGCTTCGGCTTGCCGGCGTCGTCGTCTACGTCGGCCGGCGTGGCCGGGAAGTAGATGGGCTTCAGAAAGCCGGAGCGCCAGATGGCGCGGATGCGGCTGTCGATCTCGCCCTTGGCCCGCGTGGTCGTCACCAGCGCCGTCTCATCATCGATGATCTTGTTGAGCGACGGCTCGGTCTTAAAGCGGTAGCGGAAGCCGTCGAACTCCAGGAACCAGGCCTGGGCCACCAGCCGCTCCAGCGCCCGCTGGACAAGGGCCGGGTCGTCGCCGCCGCTCTCGCCCGGCGTCACCGTGGCCAGCGTCAACTCCGGCAATTCGACGCCGCTGGCGATACCCTGGGTCAGGCTGTGGAGAAAGATGGTCGTGCCCAGCCGGCGGGCGTAGGGCGGCCGCCCGGCGGCGACCAGCGTCTCGTCGGCGTGGGCCGCGTGGGCGGGGATGCCAGCCTGGAAGCTGACGATGTCGGCCTCCGCCACCTGTTTGAACTTGGCCCGGTCCAGCCGGCCGGTCAGCTCCTCGACAATGTCGACGTCGCCCAGGTCGACGTGATAGGGATGGATGAGCCAGGTATCGGCCGGGCGCTGCTGCCAGAGGCGACGCACGACGCCGGCCAACAACCGCAGCGCGCCGCGCGTGCGCTGGAAGTTGGGGATGGTGGCGACCTTCAGGTTGAGGGCGCGGATCAGCTCCGGGTGGAACGGGTAGGACAGGGCGAACTCGGTCAGGTAGTCGGCGCGGCCGGCGCGGTCGTGGATGGGCGCGTCCTGTCGCTCCAGCTCGCGGTAGTAATCGCCATAGCGGCCGATGACCTCAGACGCGGCCTCGCGATCGATGCGGGTGAAGAGGCGGTGGGCGACGATAGAAGAAATCTCGTTTTCGGCCGCCGGGGTCAGGACGCGCTCCTGCCGGGCAGAGATGCGCAGGGCTTCGCGCAGCGTGGCCGTCTCCTTGCTGAAGGCGTCCTCCTCGCTGGCCAGGGTCAGCACCAGCACGACCTGGCGCTGACTGGCGACGAACTCCATGAGCGCCATGAGAAAGGCGGTCGTCTGCTCGGCCAGGGTCGATTTGCCGACGCGCGCGCCGACGGCACTGCCCTTGCGCAGCGCGGCGGCGATCTCGTCGAGCATGATCAGCGTTGGCCGCGCGCCGACGAGGCGCTCGAAGACACCGGTACCCGGCGCGACGCGCTCGCGGTCGGAGGCTTCGGCCAGGGCGTAGCCGGCGCGGCCGCCCAGTTGATAGGCCAGCTCGCCCCACAGCGTGTAGGTCGTCAGGTTATCTTCGGGGTGGGCGACCCCGTTCATCGGGTCTAGGTCGGAGGCGACGATGCCGGTGACGAGGACACGATCGGGTGGGGGTAGGGCCACATCGCCGAGGAAGCGAGCCGCCACCTCTGGCGCGACGTGACCGCGGGCAGCGTGGTAGAGAGCGATGAGGTTGTGGGTCTTGCCACCGCCGAACGAGGTTTCGAGACGGATGATGGGGTTGTTGGTGGGCGACTGGCCGGTGAGGCGGCCGATGGCCTCGCGCAGGAGAGTTTGCAGGCCAGCGGTGGGATAGGTATAGCCGAAGAAGCGGTCAGGGTCAGCATAGACCGGCTCAGCGCGGCCATCGATGACGTCTTTCAGACGGGCGGCAAACATCTCCTCGCTCAGTTGGCCGTGGAGCACTTCGTCGCGTGGTTGGGTGAGATCAAAGACAGACTGCATGGGTCGTCCTTTATTATGGCGGGAGAGTGGTCGTGTAGCGCCGCTATTATGCCGCGGACGGGAAGGAGGGCAAGCGAAGCGAGTGGACGACCGGGCTGCGGCACACGCAGCCGGTCGTGGCCGAACGGTTCATCGCCGATCTGAACGCGGCCGCCGCTGCCGTCCGGGCCAGCCTGGCGGCCAAAGGGAGCATGGCCCCGGTATATGGCCTGGCGACGGCGCTGCCGTTTCGCGGCAGCGGCAGCGACATCCTGAAACGCTCCGTCGATAGGCTCTATAAGGTCTAGCCGGGCGTCAGCAACGCCAAAACCAATAGCAATACGAGCACCAGAGCCACAATGGCCAGCATGCGCAGCGCCTCGGCACGAAAGGCGCGGCCATGGTTCTCCTGTGGGACAGGCGGCAACGCTGTCATGAGTTCTTGCCAGAAAGCGCGCAGGCCGGCCGGCCGGCGTCGCCAATCGAGAGCGACGGCGCGCGCCGCCAACTCTGGCAGCGCCGTCAGGTCAGTGCGCAGGGCCAGGGCTTCGTCCGCGGTCGCCAGCGCTGGCAGTTCATCGGCCGTGCTGGCCACGCCGCGAACTTGCGCGTGGCCGGCAAGCATCTCGAAGAGGAGACCGCCGATGCCATAAACATCGGCCGCCGCGCCGACGCCCTCGCCCCTGACGAGTTCTGGCGCGGCGTAGAGAGGCGAGGCGTAGGGTGACCGCCAGTAACGGGGAATATCCTCATAGGCGCAAGCGACGCCCAGATCGGTTAGCAGCGGTCGCGGGATGTCCTCGGCATCGAAACGCACCAGTACCATCTCCGGCGAGAGGCATAGGTGCAGCAGCCCGCCGTCATTCAGAAAAGCCAGCCCATCGGCCAGTTGAGCAATGAGCCAGCCCGTCGTCAAATACCAGGGCTGGGAATTGCGGTCCAGCATCTCGCGCAGCATTTGCCCCTCCACAAAGGCGAAAACGACGAAATAGACGATGCGGCCGTGCGTCGCCGCTTTGCCATAGGGGTGCTGTTGGGCTGGCAGGCCGCGCAGGGCTGGCAACAATTGGGGCAGCGCCGGGTGGCTGTTGGCCGCCAGGAAGCGCGCCTCGCGCTTGAGTTTGTCCTCATAGCCGGGGTGGGCCACTTTGAGGAGGACGATCGCCTCGCCGCGTCGTGCCTTGTAGAGCGTCGCCACGGGCAACGTGGCGAGCCACTGGATGATCTCTACCTCGCCCATGCGGTCGCCGGGGCGCAGACGCAGCGGCGCTTCTTC
>DAOSMQ010000310.1:0-3751 GCA_035372725.1 Promineifilum sp. (SeqCode) | reverse complement strand
ATAGTTGCGGATAGCCGCCTGCATGCCCGCCTCGGCCGCCTCCCGGTCCGCGCCCTCGGCCAGATTGACTTGCAGGAGCACATCCTCGGTGCGGTTGAAGTCGGTGGCCAGGTTGGCCTGGGAGATATAGGCCGTGGCGAGCTTGGCGTTGAGGTAGTCGCCGCCGACGCCCACGACCGTGTAGGTCTGCGTGCCGGTGGGCGTCACCAGTTCGACGGACTGGCCCAGCTCCGCGCCGGATTGGGCGCTGAGCAGGGGGTTGACGATGATCCCGCGGCCATCCAGCAGGGCGTCATAGGCCGCGCTGTCGCCCTGGCTGAAGGTCAGGCCGCTGACCTGCGGGTAGGTCGCCGGGTCGATGCCCAACAGCGAGACGGCCGTATCGTCGACCTGCGTCGGGGCGAAGCGCAGCGTAGTGACCAGGCCCACGCCCTCAACGGCGCGCAGGCTGTCCGCCAGTTCTGCCCCGGAGCCGACGTCGCTGCCCCAGACGGCAATGGACGGTGGCACGAAGATGTAGTCGCTGCCCAGGCTTTTGCGCAGGACGTTGCTAAAGCCGATGGTGACGCTGCCGATAATCGAAGCGGCCATGATCAGAATGGCGATGCCGATGAGCATGGTGCTGGCGGTAATGGCCGCGCGCGATGGCTGGCGGGTGAGGTTGCCCTCGGCCAGCTGGGCCGTGCCGCTGCGGGCAAAGACGGCCGCCAGCAGGCCACTGAAGAAGCGGGCCACCGGCGTCACCAGCACGGGGGCGATGAGCACCAGGCCGGCGATGAACAGCACCGCCCCCAGGGCGATGACGCTTACGTTGCGCGTCACCAGCGCGGCGATGGCTAGGCCGAGCATGACCACGCCCGCCCAGAAGCCGACGCCGGTCAGTCGCCGCAGCGAGACCGCGCCAATCGCCGGCCGCAGGGCCTCCATCGGCGTCACGCGCCCGGCGCTGATGGCCGGCAGCAACCCGGCCAGCAGCGTCACGCCGACGCCGACGATGACGCTGCCAATGACCAGCGCGGGGGAGACAACCGGCGCGCCGATGTCGAGATGGATCATCCGGCTCATCAGCGGCGCTAGAGCCGTGACGCCCAGCCACCCCAGTCCATAGCCGCCCAGCAAGCCCAGCGCCGTGCCGACCACGCCCTGGATCAGCCCCTCGGCCAGGAATGTGCCCAGAATGGTGCGACGGCTGGCCCCCAGGGTGCGCAGCATGCCGATGTCGCGGCGGCGCTCGGTCACGACGGTGCGGAAGGTGTTGAAGATGATGAAGCCACCCATCAGCAAGGCCAGCACGCCCAGGAGGGTGAAAATGCCCTGGGCGACGGTGAGGTTGGCCAGCAGTTCGATGTTCGACGACAGCGCGCCCAGTTGGAAGGTGTCGCCCAGTTCGGCCAGGATGGCGTCCTCGACAGCCGCGCGTTCGGCCTCATTGACAGGCTCGAAGTTGGTCTCGACCGCGTTGATGAGGCCGGGCATGGCCAGCATCGCCTGGGCTTGGGGCAGGGTGACAAGGACTTCTTCGTCGCCCAGTTGGGTGCGTGGCGGCAGCAGGCCGACGATGGTCAGCGTCTGCTCGCCCGTGGGCGTCGGCAGCGTCAGCCCGTCGCCCACGCCCAGACCCAGCAATTCGGCCAGGCTACGGCTGATGACGGTCGCGTCGGTGTCGCCCGCTTCGAGGAAACGGCCGTCGGAGACCTGATAGGCGTGCAGGGCCGTGGCCTGGGCTACGTCCAGACCCACCAGCGACAGAGCCGTGGCCGGGTCGGGCAGGGCGGGATCGTTGTCGAGGTAGTCAACCGGCAGGTTGATCGTCCGGTCGAGCAGCCTGGAGACGGCGCGCACGCCCTCGACCCCGGCGACGCGGTCGGCGACAGCGGCGTCGAAGGCGTCACCCGTCTTGAGGGTCACGGTCGCGTCGACCTGGCCGGCGGCAGCCAGGATGTTGCCCTGGAAGGCACGTGTAAAGGCTGGCAGGAGCGTGTTCATGCCAAACAGGACGAGCACGCCAAAGAAGATGGCCAGCGTCGTCAGGGCCGTGCGCAGCTTGCGTCCGCGCAGATAGCGTGCGGCGAGCGTCAATTGGATGTTCATGGCTAGTCTCCCATCGCCTGGAGCTTGCCGGCCACCATCTCGGCCCCTTGGCCGTTGTCGTAGCTGCGCGGTTCCAGGACCGTCTGATCGACGATAGCACCGTCCTTCAGAAAGATAATCCGGTCGGCGTAGGCGGCGATGCGCGGATCGTGGGTGACGATAACGACCGCCCGGCCCCACTCGTTAGCCACCTGGCGTAGCAGCGCGGCGATCTCCTCCGAGGCGCGCGTGTCCAGGTTGCCCGTTGGCTCGTCGGCCAGAATGAGAGCCGGGTCGGCCACGAGGGCGCGGGCCACGGCGACGCGCTGCTGCTGGCCGCCGGAGAGCTGGTCAGGCCGGTGATCAAGGCGGTCGCCCAGGCCGATCTTGCGCAGCCATTCGGTGGCGCGGGCTTTGGCTTCGCCCGGCCGCACGCCGTCGAGGGTGATGGGCAGGGCCGTGTTCTCGACAGCGTTGAGCACCGGAATGAGGTTGAAGAACTGGAAGATGAAGCCGATACGCCGCCGGCGGATTTCCGTCAGCTTGTTGTCGGGGAGGTCGGACAGGTTGTGGCCGTCGATCATCACCGTACCGCTGGTCGGCCGGTCAAGGCCGCCCAACAGGTGCAGGAGCGTTGACTTGCCGCAGCCGCTCGGCCCCATGATGGCCATAAACTCACCTGGCTCAACTTGCAGCGAGACGCCTTTGAGCGCCGTCACCGCCGTATCGCCCGAACCATAGACCTTATTCAGATTGACCGCCGATATGAGGGACATGATTGCTCCGTAGAATTAGGAATCGAAGAATTCCGGCTGTCTAATGTCGTTCTCTCGACCTCCCCAACTCTTAATTCCTAATTCTCAATTCCTAATTCCTAATTTCTTCCTCGGCCTTCCGCGCGGACGCGGCTGGGGCTTGGGCAGGGGTTGGCGACGGATGTCGTCGAGCCGGGCCTCGATGAGGTCCAGCCAACGCACGTCGGCTTCCAGATGCATAATGCTTTTGTCGAGCAGAAAGATCTGCGCCAGCTCGACGCGGGCGTCGGCGCGGTTGCGGCGCGCGGTGGCGTCGTGAAGCTCCTGATAGAGCCGGTTGCGCTGGGCCTGGATGACGCGGTAGGGGTCGGTGGTGTCGTTGCCCAGGCTGAGCATGAGCTTGACGAAGAACTCGTCGCGCTGGTGCTCGGTGGGCACGCCGCTGGCAAACCACGCGGCCAGCTCGGCCTCGCCCGCGGGCGTCAGGCTGTAGATGTGTTTCTCCGGGCCGCCGTCCTGCTCGATGCTCTCCTGAGCCACCAGGCCGCCCTCTTCCAGCCGCGCCAGGGTGCTGTAGACCTGCGCCGGTTTCAGCGCCCACAGCGCCTCGCCGCCGGCAATGGCCTCAAAGGCGGCATGCAGGTCGTACCCGTGGCGGGGGCGGTCGGCCAGTAGGCCCAGGATGGCATTGCGGACGGACATAACAGTCAAAAACGACGGCCAAATAAACTACTAACTTGATTGCTATTTACGACGATAAATATATAACGAGTTACTAGTTTTGTCAAGAGGCTCCTTAGTGCCTGGCACTTTCTGGAGTGCGACGCACCTCCCCCGCTCCCTCGCTCCCCTGCTCCCCTGCCCTCCACTCACAACTTGCACATTTCCCCACGCAGGCACATACTACCAGTCCATGATCCTCCACA
>DAOSMQ010000309.1:0-3765 GCA_035372725.1 Promineifilum sp. (SeqCode) | reverse complement strand
GTAGGCCCGCTGAATCTCAGCGCTGATCCACGTCTGCTCACGGCCAGGGGCCGGCGTGGCGCAGGCAGCGATCACCGCATCGAACGCCGTGTCGAAGCGAACATCAAACGCGCCCCGATGGATGACGCGGCGCAACGATTGCGACACGTGTAGCCCATCCAGGGGCAGGATAGCCCGTGGGTCGGGCGAGTACCAGTAGATGCGGCCGTTCTCATGGGCCATCGGGAAAATGCCCTGCATGTAGGCCGACAGCAACACATCAGGACTCAGATCCATTCATTGGCCCCACAGGCAGTAGCACTATAATCCAGGGTTATCAGCACCATCATGGACAGAACCCACATGTACACGATTGACCACCTTCGCCAGACTGAATTTCCACACGCCGCCACTCTGACCTACCTCAACCATGCCGGCATCGCGCCTTTGCCCCAGCGGGCCAAGCGCGCGATACAGGCGGCCGTCGAGGCGCTCAGTATCGACCCCAACGATTACTTCGGCCATGTCGGCCTGCCGCTGCTCATGGAATTGCAGGCCGGGCTGGCCCGGTTCGTCAACGCCGCCGATCCCGCGGAGATTGCCTTCGTCACCAGCACCAGCGCCGCCCTGAACGCCATTGCCCAGGCCATCCCCTGGCAGCCGGGCGACCGCGTCCTGTTCTGCGATGTCGAGTTCCCATCTAACGCCTACCCGTGGATGGGCCTCCAGCGCGATGGCGTCGAGAGCTGCATCGTCCCGGCCGACAATGGCGGCCTGACGCTGGCAGCAGTCGAGCAGCACGCTGACGAACGTACCCGCGTCATCGCCGCCAGCGCAGTGCAGTTCTTCACCGGCCATCGCACCGACCTGGCCGCCATTGGCCAGTTCTGTCGCCAGCGCGGCATCCTCTTCGTCGTCGACGCCATCCAGGCTATCGGCCACATGCCTTTTGACGTTCGGGCCATGAACATCGACGTGCTGGCCACAGGCGGTCAGAAGTCGCTGCTGGGTCTGCCGGGCGTCGGCTTCATCTTCGTCCGCGACGAAGCGGCCCAGGCCATGCGCCCGCGGCTCATCCACTCCAACGCCACGACCGACTATCTGCACTGGCTGGCCTACGACCTGACTCCATTGCCGGGCGCGGCGCGGTTCAACGCCGGCACGCCCAACGTCGCCGGCATCATCGGCCTGGGGCCGAGCCTGGCGCTGCTGCAAGAGTTGGACGTGGCCAATATCGACGCCCACACGACGGCCCTCAGCCGCTACGCCTGCGAACGGTTGTCGGCCGCTGGCCTGCGCGTCATCACGCCGTCCGACGCGCTGGGGCCAATCGTCACCTTCCGCTCGCCGGTGGACGCGGCGGCGACCGAGACCATCGTCCAGCGCCTGGCCGCCGAGCGCGTCATCGTCGTCAAGCATCTCGATGCCGCCGGCGCGGCCTACATTCGCCTCTCGACCCACTGCTACAACGTCCGCGAGGACATCGACCGCTTTGTCGAGGCGTATCAGCGTTTGAGCGCCGCGTCAGGTTAGCTGAAGCCGAGCTGTGGCTCGTGGTCCTGGCTGCTTTCCCACCACTGGCGGATACGCCCGCCGATGGGCCGGCCGATGGCGCGCTCTAGCTCATAGACCACGTTCCACAGCAGGGCCAAGTCCACGCCCGTGCCCAGCCCCATCTTATGGGCCATGAAGACGATGTCCTCAGTGGCCAGGTTGCCGGCCGCGCCAGGAGCGAACGGGCAGCCGCCCAGCCCACCGACGCTGGTATCGAAGATGCGAATGCCCGCTTGCAGAGCCACGGCGGCATTGGCCAGGCCCAGCGCCTGAGTGTCGTGTAGATGGGCGGCCAGCCGGTTGATGTCGATGCGCCGGGCGATGCGGTCGATGAGCCGGCCGACCGAGAGCGGGTCGGCGTGGCCAATGGTGTCGGCCACGGCGATCTCGTCCACACCCCAATCGGCGATCTCCTGCACCACGGCCATTGTCTTATGTGGCGACACCGGCCCCTCAAACGGGCAAATCCAGGCCGTCATCACGTAGAAGCGCGTGCGCAGGCCGGCCGCCTGCGCCCGCGCGACGAGACGACGGGCCGTAGACAGGGCCTCGGCGGGGGTGTTGTGGGTGTTGCGCTGGCTAAAGGTCTCGCTGACAGCTGCGCCAAAGGCCAGCGAGCGGCAACCGCTGGCCGCGGCCCGGTCGAAGCCGCGGTCGTTGAAGACCAGCCCGGTCAGTTCGATGCCGTCCGCGCCGTAACGGGCGACGGCTGTGCGCATGACCTCGTCGGCATCGGCCAGTTGAGGCACGGCCGCTGGGTGCACGAAACTGGTGACTTCAATGTGGCCCAGGCCGGCGGCCACCAGCCCATCGATCAGCCGCCCCTTCTGCGCCGCGCTCAGAACCGTCGATTCGTTCTGCAAGCCGTCGCGGGGACCGACCTCGTAGACCTTGACGAGATCGTTCATCCTGGCGCAGGCATGAGATGCTGGCGAAAGAAAGCGGTGATGGCATTGTAGCAGGTCACCCGGTTCTCGTATTTGAGGACGTCGTGCCCTTCGTCGGCGAACATCAGGTATTCGACCTCCTTGCCCAGGGCACGCAGTTGTTCAACGACGTCGCGCGACTCGCGCTCGATCACCCGCGGGTCGTTGCGTCCCTGAATGACCAGCAGCGGGCACTGGATGTCGGTGATGTAGCTGCGCGGCGAGCGCTCGATCAGGAAGTCGCGGTCTTCCACCGGGTCGCCACAGGCGATGGCGAAGTAGGGCTTCCACGTTTCCGGCAGCCGGTCGATGAACGTCAGCAGATCGTAGGGGCCGAACATATCCACGGCCGCCGACCACAACTCCGGGTGGCGCGCGGCCAAGGTCAGGGTCATATAGCCGCCGTAGGAGCGGCCAATGACTGCCGCCCGCGAGGCGTCGACGCGCGCATCGTCGGCCAGCAGTTTCATGGCGTGGACGTGATCCAGCCGGTCTTGCCCGCCCCAGTCGCGGTCGATGTGCTTGGTGTAGCTGAGGCCATAGCCGGTGCTGCCGCGAACGTTGGGCACGAAGACGGCAAAGCCGTTGAGCGCCAGGAACTGGATCAGCGGCATGGAGAACCAGGCGAAATCCGGCCGCTCCTGCCCTTGCGGGCCGCCGTGGACGTAGTAGACCACCGGCCGCGGCCCCTCATAGCCCAGCGCCGGCGGCAGGTAGAGCCGGGCCGAAACGCGCAAGCCATCATGGGAGACAAACGACGCGTCTTCCCCCGGCGACAGATACTCCGCCGGCAGGCCGAGGACGCGCTCGCGCGTGTGGCGACGCACCTGGTCGCGCTGCGGCCCCCCGACGGTGTAGATCTGCGTCGGCGAAGTTGCCGTGGAGAAGCTGAGGACGAAGCAATCGCCCTGCCTGTCGTAGTTGAAGCCGTCCATCACCCCGCCGGCCAGCTCGCCCTGGCCACAGATGACCGCGCCCAGTTGCATTGTCAACCTGGCCTCGTCGAACTGGCCCTCATAGAGCCATGTGCAGCCGTCGATATTGTATTGCACCGCATAGCGGTCGCCGCGCAGGTGCACCAGGTTCTCCATTTCGCCCGCGCCAGAGTGGACGGCGCCACGCACTTCCACACGGGCGATCTCGTGCGGCGCGTCCGGCCGGATGGTGGCCAGCCCATAGGTGTCCTCAAACAGACCGGTTGTCAGCAGCAGGCCGTCGCCCGAGGGAGTGAATTCGGTCGCGCCAAAGCTGGTGAGCGGCACATCCTCGCCCGGCGCGCGCGCGGTCAGGGGCTGGCCATAGAGGA
>DAOSMQ010000308.1:0-3807 GCA_035372725.1 Promineifilum sp. (SeqCode) | reverse complement strand
CGGGCGCGGCCCCGCGCTGCAACTCCTGGAAGCTCAGGGCCATGCCCAGGCCCATATCGGTGTCGTCGCCCAGGCTCAGCGACTCGACCAAGCGGATGACCGGCCGCAGCCGCCGCTTGTCGTGCCCGGCGGTCAGCGGCAGCACCATCTCGGCCCGCGCGGCGAAGGCGACCAACGACAGGCGGTCGGCCGGGCGGGCCTGCTCCAGCACGACCTTGAGAGCGTCAACGACGTAATCGATTGGCCGGGGATAGGGCTGCAAGGACGCTGTGGGGACGTTTTCGAACTGCCACACGGGGATGCCGTCGGCGATGACTTCCTGCACCAATCCCTGCGCGGCCAAATCCTCGAACTGCTGCGGCGTCAGCAGAGGGATGCGCATGGAGGCGCTGACGTCAATCACCAGGGCCAGGTTGACCGGGGCCGACGCGCCGCGCCGCGGCAAGCGCGGCTCCAGTAGGGCGTAGACCAGTTGCGGCTGGGCGGAAGCCGGGTAGACGGGGCGGTTGAGGTGGGCGGCGAGGTCGAGCATGGTTAGCCGACTGCCCCAAACCCGCTCTGCTCGATGAGCTTGACGATCCGGTAGCGATTGACGAGGATGTCGCCGACACTGAGCGTCACAGATACCCCTTTCCAATCTGTATCGCAGGCACTTTCGCTGTGGGCACTATGCCGTATGATAACAAGTGCGGGCCAGAATGGCACGCTGCTCGTTGGCAATCAGAGGGCATTTCCCCGCAGTGCGATGTCGGGTACAATCCCCTATCGAAACGGGAGAGTGATGGACGCAATTCTGACTCAGGGTCAAGAGGCCCTGCTCAAGCAAACCCGCGCGACCCTCGGCCGCCTGCGCGACGCCCTGGCCGATAGCGCCGACCCCGACAGCCGCGCCGCCCTGGTCAAGTCGATCCAGCAGTTGGACGAGCTATTTCTGCTGGTCATCGCCGGCGAGTTCAACTCCGGCAAGTCGGCCTTCGTCAACGCCCTGCTGGGCCAGACGTTGCAGCCAGAGGGGGTGACGCCGACGACCGACCAGATCTATCTCCTGCGCTATGGCGAGACGGCCCAGCGGCGGCCGGGCGAGAATGGCGTCTGGGTGCAGACCGCGCCGGTGGAATTACTTAGCAAGATCACCGTCGTCGATACGCCCGGCACCAACGCCATCATGCGCGAGCACGAGGCCCTGACGGCCGAGTTCATCCCCCGCAGCGACCTCGTCCTGTTCGTCACGTCGGCCGACCGCCCCTTCACCGAGAGCGAGCGCGGCTTCCTGGAGCAGATTCGCAACTGGGGCAAGAAGATCGTCCTGGTCATCAACAAGATCGACATCCTCAGCCCGGCCGAGGTCGAGCAGGTCGTCGCCTTCGTCACCAGCGCGGCGCAGACGCTCATTGGCGACGTGGCCGCGGTCTTCCCCGTGTCCGCGCGGCTGGCGCAGGCGGCCAAGCGCGGCCGGCCGGAGCAGTGGGGGCCGAGCCGCTTCGAGCCGCTGGAGCGCTACATCACCGAGACGCTCGACGACGAGGGCCGCTTCCGCCTGAAGCTGCTCAACCCGCTGGGCGTCGGCGGGCGGCTCATCGGCCAGCGGTTGGAGCAGCTCAGCGCGGATCTGGCCACCCTCAGCGGCGACACCAAGCTGCTCGAAGACATTCGCGGCCAGATGGTCTATTACGACGACGACATGAAGCGCAACTTCCGCGCCCGCATCGGCGAGATCGACAACCTCCTCCTGTCAATGGAAAAGCGCGGCAACGACTTCCTCGACGAGCACCTGCGCCTGGGACGCATCCCCGACCTACTGCGCTCCAAGCAGTTGGAGCAGGCCTTTCAGGACGCAGTCGTGGCCGACACGCCCCGGCAGATCGAAGACCGCGTCAACGAACTGGTAGACTGGATGGTGCAACAAGACCTGCGCCAGTGGACAGCCGTGGCCGACCATCTGGGTAAGCGCCGCGACGCTAACCTGAGCCGCGTCGTCGGCGACGCGCCGCGCGAGGGCACAATGGCCTGGGATCGCCAACGGCTGATCGACTCCATCGGCCGCTCGACGCGGCTGGCCGTGGAGAGCTATGACCAGACGCGCGAGGCAGCCGATCTGGCCATATCGGCGCGGCAGGCCGTCGTCAATGCCGGGCTGGCCGGCGTCGGGGCCAGCATCGGCGTCATCATCGCCGTCGTCGCCCACGCCGCCTTTCTCGACTTCACCGGCGTTTTCGCCGGCATTGCCCTGGCGGCTTTGGGCGTGCTCGTCCTGCCCGCCCGCAAGCGCAAGAGCAAGGGCGAATTCACCGCCAAGCTGACGGACCTGCGCACCCGGCTGGTAGGCAACCTGGAGCAGCAGTTCGAGCGCGAGTTGCGCCGCGGCGCGCAACGCATCGAGGACACCATCGCCCCGTTCGACCGCTTCGTCCGCGCCGAGCAGGCCCGGCTGGGACAGCAGCAGACGACGTTGCAAGAGTTGGAGGCGGAAGTGGCCGATTTGCGGCGGGCGTTACAGCAGGGAGGCTAGTATCTCTCCCCGCCCTCCGGTTCCCCTCCCTTCGGGAGGGGTTAGGGGAGGGAAGCGAGAGAACCAGACAATGACCAACGCCATCACCGTCTACAAGCTCGACCACGCCGGACGCGAGGTGTGGCAATACCCTGGCCGCGTCCTGGCCCGCGACGCCGGCAGCATCCGTCTGGAAGGGTTCTATAACCGCGAGGATACGGTTGTGAGCTATGCTGTCTTCAAGCGTGGCGACCGCATCATCGAGACGTTCTACAGCGACCGCTGGTATAACGTCTTCGCCGTCTACGACCGCGACGACGGCGTGTTGAAGGGCTGGTACTGCAACGTCACCCGCCCGGCAACAATTACCGACACCGCCGTGAGCAGTGACGACCTGGCGCTGGACGTGTGGGTGTCGCCGGCGGGAGACGTGACGGTGCTAGACGAGGACGAGTTTGCCGCGCTGCCGCTGCCGCCGGCCGACCGGGCCGCGGCCCGCGAAGCGCTGGCCCACCTGCTGGCGCTGGCGGGCCGTGGCGAACTGCCTGCTTAAGCGCGCAACGGGTCAGGAAAAGCAATAAGGGCGGATCGATGTCCGCCCCCCTCCAAGAAATGGGTTGATGTAAAGTCCAGTCGCCATGGCGCACTCGCGGCCGGCGGCCGGAGACAACCTGCCTGGAACCAGCCTGCCCACAGGGCGCCGGCCGGAGCAACGATGAAGGCGATTACATCACCATCTTGCGCCGTCGCCAGCGCCGGATGGTGACAATGACAAGCAGCAGCAGGCTAAGCAGCAGCACAGCAGCGATGATGGGCAGGAGGACGGCCAGTAGCGACACCACCGTGGCGACAATGTCCTCCAGTGTGCTGACGACCGGGTTGCCGACGCCGGCTGTGGACACAGTCACAATCGGCCGCGCCGCCGCCTTGGTGGCGTGGACGCCGCCGGCCAACAGCAGCCCCGCGGCCAGCGACAGGAGGGGATGGATATCGGTGATGACGTTGGCGCTGCCGGCAAACAGGATCGCCCCCGCGGCCGGGCGCACGAAGGTCTGGATGCCGTCGTTGACGCTATCGACCGCCGGTATCTTGTCGGCAACGATCTCGACCACCAGCAGCACGGCAATCAAGCCAATGGCCCACCAACTGCCGAGCAGGTCATAGGGCGCTTGCAGCTTGACCAGCGGATCGCTCACGGGGAAACGCGCCGCGAGGGCCACTACCAGCAGCGGAATGTAGGCATTTAGCCCGGCGCTGCCGGACAGGCCGAAAGCGGCGCTCAGGCCGCTAATCGCTTCGAACATAGGAATTCACTCTCT
>DAOSMQ010000307.1:0-3810 GCA_035372725.1 Promineifilum sp. (SeqCode) | reverse complement strand
TCGTGGGTGTGGATGCCCACGGGCACGCCCGGCCCTAACTGTGCAATGACGCGGCCGGCGATCGCCTCCACGTCCCAGGGCAGCGCGCCGCCGTTGGTGTCGCACAGGACGACACAGGCCGCGCCGCCGCGGGCGGCCGCCTCCAGCGTCGCCAGGGCGTAGGCCGGGTCGGCGCGGTAGCCGTCGAAGAAGTGCTCGGCGTCGTAGATGACCTCTTTGCCCTGGGTGGCGCAATAGGCCACGCTGTCGCCGATCATGGCCAGGTTCTCGGCCGGCGTCGTCTCCAGCACATCGACGACGTGCAGCCCCCAGCTTTTGCCGACGAGCGTGACGACGGGCGTCTCCGCGCCCAGCAAAGCGGCGATGTTGGCGTCGTCGGCCGGGCGGGTGTCCTTGCGGCGGGTGCTGCCGAAGGCCGCCAGGCGCGCGTGTCTCAGACCCAGAGACGGCGCGCGCCGGAAGAACTCGACGTCCTTGGGGTTCGATCCGGGCCAGCCACCCTCAATGTAGTCCATGCCGAAGGCGTCGAGCCGCGCGGCGATCTTAAGCTTGTCGTCCAGCGAATAGGAGATGCCCTCGCGCTGCGTGCCGTCGCGCAGCGTCGTGTCGTAGAGGTGGATGGGTTGCATAGTTGTTAGTGGTCGGTGGTCAGTATCCAGTATTCAGTAAGTCAGTGGGCCAGTGGGTCAGTGAGTTAGTGGACCAAAGTTGTCGTCAGGAATCCTAATCCCTAACCCCTAATCCCTAACCCCTGTGTTGACGCGCTGCGGGTGGGTGGCCTCGAATGCCGCGACGGCCGGGCCGTGCTTCAGCAGATAGCCGAGTTGGTCCAGCCCCTCCAGCAGGCAGACCTTGCTGAAGGCGTCGATGGGGAAGGTCACGCGCCGGCCGTCGGGCAGCAGCAGCGACTGCGTGTCCAGGTCGATGGTGATCTCCGTCGTCGGGTCTTCGCCGACCAGACTGAAAAGCTGTTCGTGGGTGTCGTCATCGACGATGACTGGCAACAGGCCATTCTTCAGGGCGTTGTTGCGGAAGATGTCGGCGAACGATGTGCTGATGATGGCCTGAAAGCCGTAGTCAGCCAGCGCCCAGGGGGCGTGCTCGCGGCTGGAACCGCAGCCGAAGTTATCGCCGGCCAGCAGGATACGCGCGCCGGCGTGTTCCGGCCGGTTGAGCGGGAAGTCGGCCACGGGCTGTCCCTCGCCGTCATAGCGCCAGTCGGCGAAGAGGTTCTGCCCCAGGCCGGCCTTGCTGATGGTCTTTAGAAAGCGGGCCGGGATGATCTGGTCGGTATCGATGTGGGCCTTAGGGATGGCTATGAGGCGGCCAGTCAGGGTTGTGAACGGTTCCATTGGATTCCTTCCTTTCTCGTGTCGGGGCGGGTCTTAGACCCGCCCCGACGCCACTCTACACCAGTTCGCGGGCGTCGGCGATTGCGCCAGCGACGGCCGTGGCCGCGGCGGTTAGCGGGCTGGCCAGGAAGGTGCGTCCGCCCTTGCCCTGTCGCCCCTCAAAGTTGCGGTTGCTGGTGCTGACGGCGTACTGGCCGGGGGCCAACTGGTCGCCATTCATGGCGATGCACATGCTGCACCCCGCCTCGCGCCACTCAGCCCCGGCGGCGCGGAAGATGCGATCTAACCCCTCGGCCTCGGCTTGGCGCTTGACCGCCTGCGAGCCGGGCACGACCATCACGCGCACGCCGTCCTTGACGCGCCGGCCGGCCATCAGCTGTGCCGCCTGGCGCAGGTCGCTGATGCGCGAGTTGGTGCAACTGCCGATGAAGACGACATCAATGGGATGGCCCAACAGCGGCCGGCCGGGCTGCAAGTCCATGTAGTCGAGCGCCCGTTGCAGCGTCAGGCGCTGGGTCAGGTCGGCGGCGTCGGCCGGGTCGGGCACAGGCGCGGTGATGGGCAGGCCCATGCCAGGATTCGTGCCGTAGGTGATCATCGGCTCCAGCGCATCGGCGTCGATGTCCACTGACTTGTCGAAGCGCGCGCCCGCGTCGGACGGCAACGCCCGCCAGCCGGCCACGGCCGCGTCCCATGCCGCGCCCTGGGGGGCGAACGGCCGCCCGGCCAGATAGTTGAACGTCGTCTCGTCCGGGGCGATGAGGCCGGCTCGCGCGCCGCCCTCGATGCTCATGTTGCAGACGGTCATACGCTCTTCCATCGACAGAGCGCGAATGGCCGCGCCGCGATACTCGAAGACGTGGCCCGTGCCCCCGCCGACGCCGATCTTGGCCAACAGAGCCAGGATGATGTCCTTGGCCGTCACGCCTGGCCGCAGCGCGCCCTCCACGTTGACGGCATAGGTCTTTGGCTTGTTCTGCAGGAGGCACTGGCTGGCTAGGACGTGCTCGACCTCGCTGGTGCCGATGCCGAAGGCCAGCGCGCCAAACGCGCCGTGGGTGGCCGTGTGGCTGTCGCCGCAGACGATGGTCATGCCCGGCTGCGTCAGGCCCAGCTCCGGGCCGATGACGTGGACGATGCCCCGGTGGGGGCTGTGGAAGCCAAGCAGGGGGATGCCGAAGTCGCGGCAGTTTTGCTCTAGCTGGGCGATCTGGGCCGCGGCCATCACGTCGATGATGGGCAGGTGCAGCGGCGTCGTGGGGATGCTGTGATCCATCGTCGCCACGGTCTGCTCCGGCCGGCGGACGGGCAGGCCGCGGGCGCGCAGGCCGCTAAACGCCTGCGGGCTGGTCACTTCGTGGATGAGGTGCAGGTCGACGTAGAGCACGGCCGGGGTGTCCGGCTGCTCGGTGACGATATGGCTCTGCCAGATCTTGTCGATAATGGTTTGAGGGTTAGCAGTCATGGGACAGGTCGTATAAGAGGCTCGAGTTGGGGCGAATGAATCAGGCAAAGGGTGGGCCGCAGAAGGTGAAGGCGGCCACGGCCGGGCGGATGCCGCCGAAGATGGCCAGTTCAAAGATCTTGAAGAAGCAATCGACGTGGCTGAAGCCGATCTCGCGTAGCCACTTAAGTTGCGTTTCCACCGGGCTGAGCAGGTTGGCGGTCTTGTCGGGGCGGTGGTAGAAGTCGGCTGCCACCTGTTCGCGCGTCTTGCCCCGCGGCCCGTGAAAGCGGTGCAGCGCGTCGATGAAGTACTCCTCGAATTGGACTTCGCCCCAGCGCGAGGCCGAGGCGACATGTTCCAGGTTCAGGAAGATGCCACCGGGAGCCAGCAGGGCATAGATGTCGGCGTAGATGCGTCGTTTGCGGCTGTCGGGCTGGTGGTGGATAGAAAAGCCGGAGACGATGACGTCGTAGCGGCGGGGCAGCGGGCCACCGATGACGTGGCCGGGCCAGGCCGCTTGCGCGTAGTCAAGCTGGGCGAAGTGAACCCGGCCGCCGTGGCCGTTGGCGTGCGCGCCCAGCCGCGCGCGCGCCGCCTCCAGCATCGGCGGCGAGAAGTCGGCCAGGACAACGGTCGGCTCGGTCTGGGCGTAGGCGTCTAGCAGGGCGTGGCCGAGGATGCCGTCGCCACAGCCGAGGTCGAGGACAGCCCGCGCCGACGGCCGCGCCGCTCGCGCCAGCCGCACGAGGATATCGATCTGCTCGGCCGCCAGTGGGATCGCGCCGCGCACACCGTCGAGGTAAGTGTTGCTGAGCGCTTCCGCTTGCCAGACGGCATCGCTGCGGCTATCGGTGGCCGTGGTCATGGCGCTAGGCGACGGCGGCATGGCCGTTGCTGGCTTGCGGCTTGGCCGCCTGGCGCTGGCGCTCGGCCAACAGCTTATTGAGCGCGCTCAGATAGGCGCGGGCGCTGGCCACGACGATGTCGGTGCTCGCGCCGTGGCCGCTGTAG
>DAOSMQ010000306.1:0-3822 GCA_035372725.1 Promineifilum sp. (SeqCode) | reverse complement strand
CGCTGGACGGTGCGGACAGACAGGCTGGCCGCCCTGAAGGTCCCGGCGACGCTGACCGGCCTCTTACAGGCCCGCCTGGACGGCCTGCCGCGGCCGGAGCGGGAGGCGCTGCAGCGGGCGGCTGTCGTCGGCCGGCTGTTCTGGGACGACTGCGTGGCCGACCTGCTGGAGACAGAGCGCGCGGTCATTGAGCCGACGCTGGACGCCATTCAGGGTCGGGAGTTGATCTTTCACCGCGAGCACTCGACCTTTACCCAGGCCGGCGAGTACATCTTCAAGCACGCCCTGCTGCGCGACGTGGCCTATGAGACGGTGCTGCTGAAGTACCGGGCCGAGTTCCACGGCAAGGTCGCCCGCTGGCTGGAGGAAAACGCCGGCGAGCGCATCGGCGAGTACCTGGGCGTCATTGCCGAACACTTCGCCCAGGCGGGCGAGTTCGACCGCGCCGCCGATTACCAGCAGCAATCGGGCGAGCAGGCGCTGCGGGCGGCCGCCTTCCGGCCCGCGCGGGCGGCCTTCGAGCGCGCCCTGGCCTTGCGCCAGCGGGGCACGGCCGCGGCGGGCGCGGCGCTGCCCCACTGCCTGGGGTTGGGCGAGGTATGTTACCGGCTGAGCGACTTCCCGGCCGCGAGCGACGCGCTCTCGCGGGCGCTGGCGCTCGCCCGCGCTGGCGGCGACACCCGCGCCCAGGCCGAGGCGCTCAGCTGGACGGCGCTGGTCGCCATCAGTGTGGGCCGGGCCGCCGAGGCCGGCCCTCTCCTGGAAGAGGCGCTGGCCCTCGCTCGTCCGATCGGCGGCGCGACACTGGCGCAGGTTCTCATCCACTCGGGCAACTATCATTGGCAGCAGGGCGACCTTGATACGGCCGGGGCGTATGCCGAGGAAGTCCTCCGTCTGAGCCAGGCCCTGGGCGACGTGTTGCTACAGGGTAATGCGCTGCGGATATTGGGCGTCATCGCCGGCCTGCGGGGCGACTTCGACACCTCGATCCGTCATTTCGAGGCCGGCATGGCCCTGGCCCGCCAGATCGGCGACCGGGCGCAGGAGTCTAAGAGTCTGGCCAATCTGGGGGCAACCAGGCACTATGCCGGCGACTATGCCGGAGCCGTGGCCGACTATCTGGCTGCGTTCGAAGTCGATCAGGAACTGGGGCTGACCGAGTCGATGGCCTTCACCGCCCATAACCTGGCCGACGTCTACAACGCGTTGGGCCAGTTGGCCGAGAGCCGGCGCTTTGCCGTGGAGTGCATCCGCCTGGCGCGGCCGGTGGGCGCGCTGCCGCTGCAACTGGCGGCGCTGGTGCCCCTGGCTCAGGTGCTGCTCAAAGAGGGCGAGACCGGCCGGGCGCTGGCGCTGCTGGGCCTGGCCCGCAACCACCCCAGCACGCCCAACCAGAAGCAGATCGGCATCCAGGAAGCGCTGGCCACGGTGACGCTCGACCCGGCCGAGGTGGAGGCGGCGCTGGTCGCTGGCGCGGCGCTGGATTTCGACACGGTGGTGGGGGAGATACTCGACGGAGAATGGTAGGGGCGAACCGGTCTCTATTGCTAATCCGCGTCAATCAGGGTATCGTAACGGCGTCATTACAAGCACGCAAGCCACCTGTGGACGAATCAGTTCCATGCAGAGGCCGGGTGGGTGGCGGCGAATACGAATTGCGCTGAGTTCTGGGCCGGACACCGCAACGGGTGGGCGGCGCCGGGCTTTTTTTTCGCGCAAGCGCTCCGATGAGGAGACAAGCCGGCCGTGTCATAGCGGCGATTGGGACCGCGCAGGGAGATGGCTATGACAGATTCGTTCCGCGTCGAACTCCGCGACGTCTGTAAGCAATTTGGCGACACGCTCGCCGTCGATTCGCTCAGCCTGCAAATCCGCGACGGCGAGTTCTTCTCGCTCATCGGCCCCAGCGGTTGCGGCAAGACGACGACGTTGCGCATGATCGCCGGCTTCGAGCAGCCGACGGACGGGGCCATCTTTATCAGCGGCCAGCACGTCGAGGGCATCCCCGCCCACCGCCGGCCGGTCAATACCGTCTTCCAGAACTACGCCCTCTTCCCCCACATGAACGTCGCCCAGAACGTCGCCTTTGGCCTGGAGATGAGCAAAGTGCCCGCGCCGGAGATCAAGCGGCGCGTGGCCGAGGCGCTGGAACTGGTGCGGCTGCCGCAGATGGCCGAGCGCAAGCCAAAGCAGCTCTCCGGCGGCCAGCAGCAGCGCGTCGCCCTGGCCCGGGCGCTGGTCAACCGGCCGCAAGTGCTGCTGCTCGACGAGCCGCTGGGCGCGCTAGACCTGAAGCTGCGCAAAGCGATGCAGTCGGAGCTAAAACAGATTCAGACCGAAGTCGGCATCACCTTCATCTACGTCACCCACGACCAGGAAGAGGCCATGGCCATGTCCGACCGCATCGGCATCATGAACGAGGGCGTGCTCCAGCAGGTCGGCTCGCCGCATGAAGTCTATGAGAAGCCCAACAACCGTTTCGTGGCCGACTTCATCGGCGAGACGAACTTCCTGCCCGCCACCGTCGTCCGTCTGGAGACGGAGGATGAGCATCCCGTGGTGATGCTCCAGGGCAACGTGCCCGTGCTGGCCGCGGACGAGGCCCACGACCTGCGCCTCGGCCAGGCCGTCACGCTGACCCTGCGGCCGGAGCGCATCAACCTCTACCCGCAGGGCAAGGTCGATGTGCTCAAGGCCGAGAGCGGCCTGGAGGCGGAGGAGTTGGAGCGCATCCTGGGGGCCAAGATGCCCGGCGCGGTGGACATGAAGGAGTTCCTGCTGGCCGAGCCGGAGAACGTCGTCCTCGACGGCGTGCTGGAAGAGGCGTTCTACATTGGCACGGACACGCGCTTCCGCGTGACGCTGGAGGGCGGCGCGTCGCTGGTCGTCCGGCAACAGAACTACGGCTCGCGCTACGATTTGCCCTTCGACGTGGGCAGCCGCGTCTATGTGCAGTGGGCCGCCGAAAACGCGCAGATTCTGATCGACTAGAAGGAGGCTCACGCAAAGGACGCCAAGGCGGCTAAGGACGCAAACAAGAGAAAGTTATCTCGTTCTTCTTGGCGCTCTTTGCTTCCTTAGCGTCCTTTGCGTGAGCTCCCCTCCCTGTTATAGGAGACGTATGGACAGAAAGCAACGCCACCCCGGCGGCAGCCGATTCCACAACAGCAGGAGGAGCCGATGGCTGTCACGACTGACACCGGGCTAAGCCCGCGACCTTCCACCGCGCCGATGACCCGCGGCCGCGACGCCTTCCACCAGGTCGCGGCCATCTTGCTCCTCACCCAGGCTATCCTCTGGGTCTTCCTCCTCTTTCGCTGGGCCACCTTTAGCCGTTTCAACTGGAATGCCTATGCCGCCGAGCTGACTCTGGCGCAGTGGCCGCCGCTGCTCGTCTACGGGCTGTATGGGCTGCTGGCCGTCTGGGCCGCCGCGGCCGCCGTCGGGCTGCGGCGCGGGGCACGCTGGGGGCGGGCGGCCGGCCTGGCCTATGCGCTCACGACGATGGCCGGGGCGCTGCTCTACTACCTGCTCGGTCGGGAGTTCGTCGGCGCGATCGTCGTCATCGCCGCCGCGGGGCTACTGCTCTGCCTGTTGACGCGCCGCGCGGCCTGGTCGCTGGCCTACCCAGCCGCCTTCTGGCTGCTGGTCTTCTTTCTCATCCCCCTGGCCATCGTCTTTTTCGTCAGCCTGGGCGAGCGCACGCGGCTGGGCACGGTTACCTACCCGCCGCTGAGTCTCGGCTCGCTGGGGGCGCTCTTTGACGACTATGCCCGCGTCTTCAGCCGCGTCGGTGGCGACTTCATTTATCTGCGCATCTTC
>DAOSMQ010000305.1:1205-3832 GCA_035372725.1 Promineifilum sp. (SeqCode) | reverse complement strand
TCGGCGGCCGGCCCGATAGCCGCGGTAGCAGCGGCGGGCGTGGCGGCTATGGCGGTGGTCAGGGTGGTCGCGGCGATCGCGACCGCGGCGACCGCAACCGTTGGTAAGAATCTGTTAGACCTTCACTGTCAGGCGACGTAAGCCAAGAACCCGAACGGCGGCCCCGGCAACGGCGGCCGCCGTTTTTTGTCGCCAACTGGCTCCGCCGCTGGCCCGCTAGGCCCGCTTCCCCACCAGCAGCCGCTCGGCCTGGGCTTCCTGCCGCGCCTCGGCGCTGAAGAACAGCCACTCCAGACCGATGGCCACGGCATAGAACACCGTCACCCCGGCGAAGACGGCCGTGAACCCCACCGGCCCATGCGCCACCTGCAACTGCCCGCTGACCTGCGGCATGATGAACCAGCCCACCTGGAAGACCAGGTTCGACAGACTGACCGACAGCGCCTGGGCCTGCGCCGGCACGCGCTCCAGGATGAACGTCTGGTAGACCGGGTTGCTCAGGTTCATCAGCGCCAACCGGAAGATGTAGGCCACGCCGGCGACGACGAAGATCGTCCCCGCGGCGGCGCGCCCCGTGGGCACCAGCCACGCCCCCAGCCCCAGCGTCATCAGGAACGGGATCGACAGTGCCTGTGTCAGCATCACCGTGCGAATCTTGCCCAGCCGGTCGGCCAGCGGCGGCCCGGCGAACTGGCCAATGGCCATGGCCAGCCCGCCCAGGGCGAAGACGACGCCGATGGCTGGGTCGGGCTTCTGGTAGACGTTGCGAAAGTAAACGTTCATGAACGGCTGCATCAGCCCCGCGCCCAGGCCGATGACCAGCGACGGCAGCAAAAAGCGCGCGAACAGCCGCCCATAGCGCCGCAATTGCACCCACGGCAACTCCACCGCCGCGTCGCTGCGCGCGGCGCGGCGGATGAACAGCAGCGGCAGGATCGACAGCCCGCTGAGAGCGACCATGCTGCCGAGGGCCAATCGGTAGGCCAGCGTCTCCGTTGGCCCCACGCCCGCCAGCGCCCCCAACCGGCCGGGTAGCATTCCAGCCAGCAGGTTGCCGAAAAAGCTGGCCACGGTCGATAGCCCGGCCTGGAAGCTGAAGACCCACTGCCGCTCGCGTGCCCCTGTGTTGGCCATCAGAAACGGCGCGACAGCCACCGTGCCCAGGCTCATGGCCACGCCGGCCAGCATCCGAAAGGCCACCAGCGGCAGCCGCGCCGGAAACAGCACCAACCCCAGGTAGGCGGCCATGCCGACCAGCCCGGCGGCGATCATCACCCCTTTGGCCGAGTGGCGCTGGGCCAGATAGGCCGCCGGCAAGGCCATGGCGATGGTGGCAAACGAGGCCGCCGACGTCAGCGTGCCCAGGAAGGCCTCGTCGTAGCCCGGCCCCAGGCTGAGAACGTAGAAGTTGAAGGTGAACAGGAAGATGCCAAACGTCAGGCCCGTGCCGATGCCGAACAGCAGCACCAACCAGACGTTGCGCGAGAACAGGCGGATCATGGCCGCGTAGGCGGCCAGCCCGCGCCCAAGGCGGGTCATGGGGATATCCTTGCCGGCCGGGCCAGGAACGGCCGCGGCCGGCGGCGCGACGGGGCGCGCTGAACGGCTGTTATTCGACGGGGTAGCCGGCCTCTTCCCAGGCGACGATGCCGCCGATCATGTTGTGGACGTTGGTGAAGCCCTGGTCGCGCAGCAGATCGGCCACCTGGGCACTGCGGTTGCCGGTGCGGCAGGTGACGATGATCGTCTTGTCGCGCGGCAACTCCGCCAACCGGGCGGCAACCTCACCCGATGGGATGAGGGTAATGTTGGGGATGTGGCCGGCGGCATATTCCTCCGGCTCGCGTACGTCCAGAAGGAAGACGGCCGGGTTCTGGCGAATGGCCTCAACCGTCTCCACATCGACCTCATCGTCCAGTGTTGTCAGATCGATTTCCTCAATGGCCGGGCCGGCCGTCTCGCCGCCACGACAGGCCACCAGCGCCGCGCCGCCCAGCAGCGCCAGCGCCAGAAGCATCACACGCAGTGTTTTCATACTGCCTCCAGAGTCCTTGTTGTGCCGCTCCGCGAAGAGGGCTAACACGGATCGTACTCAAGTAGGGCCGGTAATACAAGCCCACGCGCTGGGGCGCGGGTCTTTTCCAAAGTCCTGTCGCGGAAATGCTCTTTTAGCCCGCCTACCTGACCCTGGCGCGCGCGTTTGCGTGAGCTTCTCCTGTCATGTCCGTGTCCCTCCCCGCTCCACGTGCGCCTGCGGATGGCCATGCTATACTCATTCAGAGCCGGCCCCGGCGCGGCCGTCACGCCGGCCTGGAGCGCGCGTCATGCAAGCAGTCGTCGATTTCCTCGTTGAGGAGCCACTCCTCCTATTATTTATCGTTGCCGGCCTGGGCTATCTGCTCGGCAACGTCAAGATCAAGGGCATCAGCCTGGGCGTGGCCGCGGTGCTGTTCGTTGGCCTGGCCTTCGGCGCCCTCAGCCCGGACATGAAGCTGCCGTCGGTCATCGTCGATCTCGGCCTGATCATCTTCGTTTACACCATCGGCCTGAGCAGCGGGCCGGGCTTCTTCGCCTCTTTCAAGCGCAAGGGCCTGCGCGATAACACCTTCGTCTTCCTGCTGCTGCTC
>DAOSMQ010000305.1:0-1105 GCA_035372725.1 Promineifilum sp. (SeqCode) | reverse complement strand
CTGTTCCGGCGCATGGATTGGGATGTCGTCCTCTCGCGCCTGAAGCACGACGGCAAGCTCCAGCTCACCACCGGCGACACCACCCTGGCCCTGGACGATCTGGTCAACGTCGTCGGCATTCCCGAAGAAGTCGAGAAGGCTGCCAGTTGGCTGGGCGAGCCGGCGGGCGAACAGCTGGAACTGGACCGCAGCCAGTATGACTTCCGGCGCATCTTTGTGAGCAACCCCGCGATCGTCGGCCGCTCCCTTAACGAACTCGACCTGCCGCGCAGCTACGGGGCCATCGTCTCCCGCGTCCGCCGCGGCGACATCGACCTGCTGGCCCACGGCGACACCGTCATCGAGCTGGGCGACCGCGTGCGCGTCGTCGCCCCGCGCACGGACATGCCCCGCCTGACCGAGCTATTCGGCGATTCCTACAAGTCGCTCAGCGAGGTCAACTTGCTGACCCTGGGCATTGGCCTGGCCATCGGCGTGCTCATCGGCCTCATCCCCATCCCCCTGCCCGGTGGCGTGGTTATCAGCCTGGGCATGGCCGGCGGGCCGCTGCTCGTTGGGCTGGTGCTGGGCGCGCTGCGGCGGACAGGCGGCCTGATCTGGACCATCCCCTACAGCGCCAATCTCACCCTGCGCCAGATCGGTCTGACGCTGCTGCTGGCCGGCATCGGCATCCGCTCTGGCTACACTTTCCTGACCAACTTCGCCGACAGCGGCGGCACGCAGGTCTTTTTCGCCGGGCTGGTCATTACCACCGTCATCGCCTTCCTGACGCTGTGGCTGGGCTACCGCGTGCTGCGCATCCCCTTCGGCATGTTGACGGGTATGCTGGCCGGCCTGGGCACGCAGCCGGCCACCCTCGGCTTCAGCCTGCAACAGGCCGACAACGAGTTGCCCAATCTGGGCTACGCCCTTGTCTTCCCCGTGGCGACGATCACCAAGGTCATCGTCGCCCAGTTGTTGTTGCTGCTGCTGCGCTAGGGCATGGACGAGCATGTCTCCGCCCCCGGCCGACGGGCGAACCTCTGGCTGCCGGCCCTGGCCGTGGCCCTGCTGGGCGTGGTCGCCGCCGTGGCCTTCTACCGCGTCATCTACGGCAGCGTGGCCG
>DAOSMQ010000304.1:2753-3835 GCA_035372725.1 Promineifilum sp. (SeqCode) | reverse complement strand
GGTGGCGGCCCGGCCGGTGTCACCGCCGCCCTGCGCGCCCGCGAGTTGGGCGCGACCGTCGCCCTGGTGGAGCGCGGCCGTCTGGGCGGCACATGCACCAACGACGGCTGCGTGCCCACGCGCGTGCTGGCCCACGCCGCCCGGCTGCTGCGCGAGACGGCGCAGCATGAAGCCTATGGCCTGATCGGCCCGCGGCCGGCGGTGGACTTCGCCCGCCTCATCGACAGCACCCACCGGGTCGTGGCCGCCGTCCACGAGAAGAAGTACCTGATCAAGCACCTGGAAGATTCGGGCGTCGAAACGTATCTTGGCGCCGGCCCGGCCCGCTTCGTCGATGCCCACACCATCGAGACGGCCGGCGGCGACCGCTTCAGCGCCGAGCGCTTCATCCTCTGCCTGGGCGGCCACGCTCGCAAGCTGCCCTTCCCCGGCGCGGAACTGGCTCTGACCCACGGCGACGTGTGGAACCTGCGCGAGTTGCCGCGGCGGCTGGCCGTCGTCGGCGGCGCGGCCACCGGCTGCCAGTTGGCGTCGATCATGAATACCTTCGGCTCGAAGGTCACGCTGCTCGACGTCGCGCCGCAAATCCTGCCCATTGAGGACACCGCCGTGGCCGAGGCGTTGACCACGGCGTTCACCGACCGCGGCATCACTATCATCAGCGGCATGAGCGGCGTCGAGCGGCTGGAGAAAAGCGACGACGGGCTGCGCCTGGTCTATAAGAAGGACGACGCGCCGCACGAACTGGCTGTCGATGCCGTCATCGTCGCTGTCGGCTGGCCGGGCAACGTCGAGGGGCTGGGGCTGGAGACGGTGGGGGTGAAAACGGAGCGCAACTACATTACCGTCGATGACGCCCTGCGCACCAGCGCGCCCCACATCTTCGCCGCCGGCGACGTGAACGGTCGCATGATGCTCGTCCAGAGCGCCGGCTACGAGGCCCGCATCGCCGCCGAGAACGCCGTGGCCAGCCGCGGCGACGGGGACATGACCGAATACTGCCCGCAGATCGTCCCCCATGGCGGCTTCACCGACCCCGAATATGGCAGCGTCGGCCTGACGGAGAAGGCCGCCCGCGCCGC
>DAOSMQ010000304.1:0-2653 GCA_035372725.1 Promineifilum sp. (SeqCode) | reverse complement strand
TGGAGCGCCAGCGTATCGAGCAGGAATTGCGCGTTGCCCGGCTCATCCAGCAATTCCTGCTGCCCAAAAGCGTGCCCGACATCGCTGGCTGGGAAGTAACCGCCTACTACCAGCCCGCGCGGGCCGTGGGCGGCGATTTCTATGACTTCATTTCCTTCCCCGACGGCCGCATCGCCTTCGTCATCGGCGACGTGACCGACAAGGGCGTGCCCGCCGCGCTGGTAATGGCTACGACGCGCACACTGTTGCGCTCGGCGGCCGAGCGGCTGGTGTCGCCCGGCGCGGTGCTGGAGGAAACCAACAACCAGTTGGTCGAAAACATTCCGCCGAAGATGTTCGTTACCTGCCTCTACGCTCTGCTCGACCCGGCCAGCGGCCGCCTCGTCTTTGCCAACGCCGGCCACGACGTGCCCTACCGGCGCACGCGCGCGGGCGTGGTCGAGTTGCGCGCACGGGGCATGCCCCTGGGGCTGCTGCCCAATATGCACTATGAACAGCACGAGGTCACGCTGGAGACAGGTGACTGCGTGCTGCTCTACAGCGATGGCCTGGTGGAGGCCCACAGCCCCACGCGCGAGATGTTCGGCTTCCCGCGACTGCAAGCGATGATGGGCGAGCCGGTCGACGGCAACCTGGTGCCCTTCCTGCTCGACCGCCTGCGCGCCTTCACCGGCCCGCAGTGGGAGCAGGAAGACGACGTGACTATCGTGCTGCTCGGTTCGCGGCCCGGCGGCAACGGCGCCGGCGAGCCGGAGGAGAGGCGCAAGGTACTGGCCCGCTTCGAGCTGCCCAGCCGGCCCGGCAACGAGCGCCTGGCGATGCAACAGGTGGCTGAGGTCGTCGCCCCCCTGGGCCTGGCGCAGGGCAAGCTCGACCGGCTGAAGACGGCCGTGGCCGAGGCAACCATGAACGGCATGGAGCACGGCAACCGGTACGACGAGGACATCCCGGTGCTCATCGAAGTAGCCCGCGAGACCGACGATCTGACCATCAGCATCACCGACCGCGGCCTGAAGCAACCCATCCCCGAAGCAGCGACCCCCGACCTGACTGCCAAGCTGGCCGGCCAGCAATCGCCCCGCGGCTGGGGGCTGTTCCTCATTCAGAACATGGTCGATGAGATGCACGTGACGGCCGACGAAGTGCATCACACGGTTAACCTGGTCGTTCACCTGACCGAAGGAGCGCAACGTGGAACCACAGAGTGATTCGTTTCGTGTGCAGGTGCGCCGCCGCGATGGATTGGCCGTGCTCGACCTTTTTGGCGACATCGACGGCTTCGCCGATGTTGCTCTGGACGCTGCTTACAGCGAGGCCGAAGCGTTTGCCACACCGACCATCATGCTCCACTTCGGCAACGTCGGCTACATCAATTCGACGGGCATCGCCCTGATCGTCGGGCTGCTGGCCCGCGCCCGCAAGACGCAGCGGCGGCTGGTCACCTGCGGCCTGAGCGAGCACTACCGCGAGATCTTCAACATCACCCGCCTCTCCGACTTCATGACCGTCTACGCCGACGAGGAGAGCGCCCTACGCGAAGTGGCTGTCGCTTAGCGCCGGCCGAGGAAGCACGAGCATGAGCTCAAATTACCAGCAGCCTAATGTACAGACCGCGGTGCGCCAGGAAGGCGATGCGGGCATCATCGCCATCCAGGGCGAGGTCACCGGCTTCGCCGAGGACGCGCTGATGTCGGCCTATGCCCAGGCCAGCCAGGGCGCGACCCCGGTTATCATCCTGGACTTCACCGGTCTGGAGTACATGAACAGCACCGGCATCGGCCTGCTGGTGACGCTGCTCATCCGCGCCCAGCGCCAGCAGCAACGGCTGCTGGCCTGCGGTCTGAGCGACCACTACCGCCAGATCTTTGACCTGACGCGGCTGAACGAGGCCATCGGCATCTATGACTCGCAGGCCGAGGCGCTGGCGGCCGTAGCCGCGGCCGAGGGGCGCTAAGGCATGGGTGAGTAAACCAGCGGCAATTTGCCGGCCCGCAAGTTCTGGCTACGATAGGGGCCATGAGTGAGTCCCCTGTCGACGATCCATCGACCGCCGACGGCAAACTACCCAGCACTGATACCCCTCCCGAAGCGATCAACCTGAATGTTGGCGGACGCGAGCTGGCCGGGCCGAGCCGTGGCTTTGGCCAACTGTGGCGCAAGCGCTACCGCGTGCGCCTGGTGGGCGCGGAAGTGACGCCGGAAGAAGTCATCCGCCGTTGGCGGGCGCGCTTCGCTGACTATTGGCCAGAGGGCAGTGACTTCTACGGTTCGCGGCCGCGCATCGAGGCGGGCGAAGTGGCCGTCATCAACCTCGAAGGGCCGGCCGGCGCGCCCCTGGCCACGGGCGTCGCCGTCATCCGCGCCGATGACCGCTCCTTCGCCTTCATGACCCCCCAGGGACACATCTTCGCCGGCACCATCACCTTCAGTGCCTACACCGCCGCCGACGATCGCCTGTTTCCCGGTGTCACCGTAGCCCAGGTCGAGTCGCTCATCCGCGCCGGCGACCCACTATTCGAGATCGGCGCGCGGCTGGGCATCATCCACCGGCGCGAGGACGACTTCTGGGAGCAGACGCTGACGCGGCTGGCGGCCGACTTCAACGTGCGCGGCCAGCCGGTCGAGATCGAAAGCAGCCTGCTCGACGACCACA
>DAOSMQ010000303.1:0-3859 GCA_035372725.1 Promineifilum sp. (SeqCode) | reverse complement strand
CCACCCACGGGGCAATCGCCACGCAACAGCGCCCACTCCTCACACTGCCGGTTGTCATCAAAATAGCACACGCCGAACTCGGCCCCGTCGGGCCGGGCCTCGACCTGCATCATGCCACCCACCTGGGTGCAGTTGGCCGAGGCAGGGTTGGCGACGGCGGCCGTCGGCTCAGCCGGATTGGCGGCGGGCATCGACGCGGCCGGGCGGGGCGTGGCCGGCACTGTGGAGGCCGCCGTCGGCTCGGCTGTGGTACCGCTCCCCGCGGTGCAGCCCGCCAGCAAGACCATCAGCGCCACCACCATCAGCGCGCGCTTCATGACGTACCCACCTCCTAGCCCGACGCCAGAGCGATGGCCACGGCTAACGCCAGAGCGATGAGCAGCAGAACCGGGTAGACCGGGTTCGACAGACCGGCCTTCAGCGTGCCGGGCAGGCCGGGGTCGCCCGAACCACCTCCGGCTTCGTGCAGTTCCTTGAGTGCCTGCCGCAGGCGGCCCACGCCCGGCTCCACCAGCACGCGCCCATTGGGCAGCACCACCGTGGGCACGCTCTCGAAGCCATTGGCCAGCCGGCGTAGCTGCACGGCCGCGTCGGCGTCCTGGCGAATGTCGCGGTAGGTGTAGGCAATGCCCGCCTCGTCCAGATACGTCCGCACGGGCGGGACCATGGGGCAGCCGGGGCGGCCGTAGACGAGCAGTTGGTTGGGTTGATCTTCAGTCTGGTCTTGAGTCATGGTACCTTAACGTTGAATCCGTGCAAACCGCACGCGGCGCTCGCTGGAGAGACGAGTCCCGCGAATAACTGGTTTCCCAACCATCACGTTGGGATCAAGAACGATGCGCTCGAGAAGTTGCTGATCACGCATACCTGCGCCACCTGTCATGAGGTCATCATAGCACACTCTCAACATCAAGGCAGCCAATGCCCGCGTGGCGCGATTCTACGAATCGCTCTTCTTCATTTCCACAGAACGCGATGGAACGCGATTCGGGAGAATCGCGCCACCCAATCGCTTTTCCTGCTCCACAAAACGCGATTCGGGAGAATCGCGCCACCCTGTCCGCCTACTCTTCCACTTCCCACACTTCGATGTGTTCGGCCATCTCGCCTACTTCCAGCCGGGTCAACGGCCCCAGCGTCTCCAGTTCCAGGTGGCGTTCGCTGGCGTAGACCTCCACGTTGCAGCCGTAATCGGCGTGCCGCCGTTCCGGCTGTGGCGTCCAGCGCTTGCGGAAAGTGACGCCTTCATAGCGATACTCCGCCCAGCCGGCCAGATTCAGGTAGCCGATCTTGAACGGCGTGGCGAGGGGTTGGGCCAGCACCTCGATAACCGACTCGCCCAGGCGCAGGCGGGGGTCATCCCAGCGGCTATAGGGCCACAGGGCGATCATGCGGTTGGGCAATAGCGCCTCCGGGTCGCTCTCTGGCGGGGTCGGCAGGACGGCCGTGCCGCCGATCTTGAGCTGCGTGATCGCCCACGGAGCCAGCTCAATCGGCCACAGGCCCAGGTTGGTCAGCCGGTGGGTCAGCGTGACGCGCGGCGCGTCGGCCGCCAGCCGCAGGCGAATCTCCTTGTGGATGCCCGAATACGGCTCCATGTAGCGCAGGCACACGCCCTCCCCCTCGGCCGAGGGGGGCAACGGCTCCACCGTCAGGCCGCCATCGTCGGGAATATAGGTGCGGGCGGCCGTCTCCGGCGCGTGCCACAGCCGGTGGCCGCCCCACAGGTGAAATGGCCCGTAGGGCGATTGCAGTTGTTGGCGCGGCGTCTCGGCGAACAGGTTCTGGCCCAGCCGGCGCGGGATCAGCCGCACAATGCGCGGCCCGGCATGGGTCAGGTATTCCAGAGTTAGATACTCATTCTCAAGGCCAGCAGTCGGCAAGCTATAAAAGTCTGTCATAAGCATTTATCCTCCGACGGCCATTATAACGGCTCCACCTCCAGCCCAAACACCTTCAGGCCCATGCTCATGTCATTCAAATGGTGTCCCGTCAGCACCAGATAGTGATGCGACGTGGCCCGGCGCACGAGCCGGTGGCCGTCGGGCACGTGGATGACGCCCCCGTTGAGACAGTCGGAGCCGGGAAACTGGGCGTAGCCGGCCAGCGTACCCTCCACAGCCGTCAACCGCGCCATCGACGGGTGCAGCTTGGCCAACGTCACCGGCCCAATCGGGAAGCGGGCGTCGATGGCATGGGCGTTCTCGTCAACAATGGCCAGCACCTTTGGCCGCATGGCCCACTGCGTGCCGAAGCTGGGCGGCAGCAGGCCGTAGTAGCCGCAGTGGGCCACCAGGACGTAGTTCTCCGGATTCGGGTCGGGGTAGGTGCGCACGTCGGGAAAGTGGGGGATGCGCTCGTGCTTCAGCGCCGGGCCGCTCATCAGCGACGGGTACAGGTTGGTCATCATGATCGGCGTGTCGAGCGCCTGGTGGAGAATGTACTGGGTGGCCATCGACAGCGTGTCGGCCTCGCAGCCCCAGATGAGCCGCCCCTCCTCATAGAGCATCATCCACGCCAGGCAGGGGGTCGTGTCGCTGAAATGCGACTCGTTCAGGCAGTTGATGCCCGCGCTGACGATGTCGCTGTCGGCGGCCAGCTCCTCGCGCATGGCCAGGTAGATTTTGACCGCGCTCAGCAGCGGCTGCTCCGGCAGGGCAACCGGCCATTGCCAGCGCGCCCACTCGGCCGCCGCGGCCTCGTTGGGGATGGCTCGCGCCCGCGCCCCGAACTCGCGAAAGCTCTTCTTGACAATAGTGATGCCGAACTTGTCCAGCAGCCGTTGCGTGGCCTCGTTCTCCCACCAGTAGAAGCGCTTGAAGATGGGCGCCTGGAAGCCCTCGCCGGGGTTGTCCTGGAAGACGAGGAACTTGCTGCCGCGCAGCCGCCGCCGCGCAGCCGCCGCCCGGCAGAGCATGCGCGTCTGCGCCAGCGTGTAGGGGGCCAGCGCCGTGACGCCCTCCCCCTCCAGATAGGCGACGATCTCCCAGTCCCACATGTTCAGCGTGCCGAACTCCGACGTAACCACCAGGATGGGCACATCAATGCGACGGAAATCGCCCACGCGACGATAAGCCTCGCCCAGCAGTTGGGGGAAGACGGCCGCGTCGGCCTCGCGCGGCAGCCCCCGCCCCAGGGCCACCGGCTCCAGAAACTCGGCATCGTCGGCCAACAGCTCGCGCAGCCGGGCCAGTTGCCCGTCGAAGCCCTCGTCTCGCCCCGGATCGAAGTAGATGGGCGCTAGTTTCGCTTTCATGTCTTGCTCCTCGGCCCGGCCATTCACCGAACCGTCGCCGCGGCCCGCTCCAACCGGCCAAACACCTCTGGCGTCAGGTCAACGTGGAGCACCTGGGCCACCACCTGCGACCAGCCGTGGACAAAATAGATCCAGCCGTCTTCCACGCGCAAGGCGCGGCTGTCCACCTGCCGCAGGGCCTGGTGCATGAAGTCCAACTCGCCGCGGTAGTTGAACTCCCAGGCGATGCCCCGGCGCGGGAAGACGCCCGCGTCGGTGATGGGCGAGCCGGGCGAGTCCTTGCCCATGCCCGTGGCGTTGATGACCAGACTGTGCTCCGGCAAGAACGCCATGATCTCGTCGTTGACGCGCGGGTCGGCGTTGCAGATGGCCTCCACGGCAATGTCGCTGCCGATGCGCGCCACCATGTCCTGCAAGTGGTCGAGCCGCCCCTGGGAGCGGTTGACGACGATGAAGCGCCGCGGCCGGTCGGCCGGGTCGGGCTTGTTCATCAGGTACAGCAGCGTGGCCACGGCTGACCCGCCCGCCCCCAGGCACAGCACCTCCGCGCCGGTGCGGCCGAAGTAGCCCGGCTCAATAATCGCCTCCAGACTCAGGCCCGCG
>DAOSMQ010000302.1:0-3871 GCA_035372725.1 Promineifilum sp. (SeqCode) | reverse complement strand
GATTACAACCGCTCCGGCGTGCCCCTGCTGGAGATTGTCTCCGAGCCGGACATCCGCAGCGGCGACGAGGCCCGCGCCTACGCCACGCGCATCCGCCAAATCCTGCGCTATCTGGGCGTCAACTCCGGCGACATGGAAAAAGGCGTCCTGCGCGTGGAGCCGAACATCAGCCTCCGGCCGCGCGGCCGCCAGACGTTCGGCACGCGCACCGAGCTAAAGAACCTCAATAGCTTCCGCGCCCTGGCCGATGGCACCGATTACGAGCTGGCACGACAGGCGGCCGTGCTCGACGCCGGCGGCGAAGTTGTCCAGGAGACGCGCGGCTGGCACGACGCCCGCCGCGAGACCTTCAGCCAGCGCAGCAAGGAAGAGGCCGAGGACTACCGCTACTTCGCCGAGCCAGACTTGCCGCCGCTGTTCATTGACGCCGCCTGGATCGAGGCCGCGCGGGCGTCGTTGCCCGAACTGCCGCAAGCCAAGGAGGCACGCTACCAGGCCGAGCTGGGCCTGTCCGCCGGCGACGCCGCCGCGCTGGCCGAGGATTGCGCCGTGGCCGCCTGGTTCGAGGCCGCCGTTGCCGCCGGCGGCGCGCCCAAGACGCTGGCCAACTGGATCCTCAATGACCTCTTCCGGCTGCTGAACGAGAGCGGCCGGCGCGTCGACGACATCCCCCTGGCTCCCGCGGCGCTGGTGGAACTGCTGCGGCTGGTGGACGACGGCGCGGTAAACCTGACTTCGGCCCGCGAGGTGCTGGCCGAGATGGTGGCCACGGGGCGCGGCGCGGCCGAGATCGTCGCCGCCCGCGGTCTGACGCAAATTTCCGACGAGGCGGCACTGCTGGCCGTCATCGAGGGCCTCATCGCCGACAACCCCGGCCCGGTGGCCAACTACCTGGGTGGCAAGACGAGCCTGCTGGGCTGGTTTGTCGGCCAGGTGATGCGGGCTACGCGCGGCCAGGCCAACCCGGCCCTGGCCAACCGGCTGGTGGCCGAGCAATTGGCGGCACGCGGCCAGACGCCGTAACCGGACGCAGGACAAGACATGAACATCGCCGGCTGGCAATTCACACCCTTCTTCGTTCCCGTGCTGGGAGCGGCCATCTTTGCCACGGCTCTAGCGCTCTTTGCCTGGCGGCGGCGCGACGACACGCCCGGCACCTGGGTCTTCCTTGTGTTGGTGTCGCTGACGGCCTGGTGGAGCTTCACCTATGCCCTGGAACTGGCCACAACCGATCCGGGCACGATGCTCCTGTGGGTGAAGATGGAGTGGATTACCATCGCTCTGCTGCCCCTGGCCTTGCTCCTGTTCGCGCTGGTCTACACTGGCTACAGTCGCTTTGTCACGTTGCGCAACGTTGCCTTGCTGATGATCCTGCCGCTGATCATCATCGCCCTGGCCTGGTCAACGCCCTCACACACGCTGCTCTATGCCAATCCGGGTGTCGTGGATAACGGCAGCTTCATCGCTTTCTATGCCCAGCGCGGGCCGGCCTTTTACGTTCACGTCGCCTATGGCTACATCCTGCTCTTAGTGGCCATTGTGCTGATGGCCCGCGCCTGGCGGCAAGCGGAAGGTGAGGCCCGTAAGCTGGCCTTCCTTGTCTTGCTGGGGTCGCTGGTGGCTTTCTTCGGCAACATCGCCTATCAGGCCGCCTTGCTGCTCGACCTGCCGCTCTATGTTGACCTGACGGTGCTGGCCTTTCTGTTCAGCATCATCCTGTTTGCCTGGGGCTGGTTCCGGTTCCGGCTGGCCGACATCGTGCCCGAGTTGAGAGAACTGGCCCCGGTGCCGGCCGACGCCGACATGGCCAATCTGGCCCACAACACCCAACTGCGCATCCTCAACCTCGTCTCGCTGGGCCTGGGGCTGCTGCTGTTCGTGGCTCTGGTGCCCATCCTAACCCTTCTGTCGCGTGAGGAGGTGTCGCGCTGGCCATTCATGGCGGCCTACGTGGTCCTCTTCTTCATTCTTGTGGTCGTGGCGCTGTGGCGGTCGGGGCCATATGGGCTGCGGGCGACGGGGCTGGCGACGGTTTACCTGGGGCTGCTTCTCCTCGACTTGCGCGTGAACGGCCTGACTCCGGCGGCTGGTCTGTTCATGGTCACCTACGCCGCCTTCGTCGCCATCCTCTTCAACCGTCGGGCGGCCATCCTGGGCCTGGCGATCGGCGTGATTGGCCTGCTGTCCACGCCGCCACCGGAAGTAACCGCGCCTATTCGTGACATCTACTCGCTGATCTACCTGCTTCTCAGCATCTTCATGACCATCGCCCTCCTGCTGTGGGGCCTTTTCGCCCTGCGTCGCGACAGCCAGACGCTGTTGCGACGCTCGCGGGAACTGACCCGCACCCTGGATGTCGAGCGTGCCCAGCTGGAGCAGCGCGTCGCCGAGCGCACTCGCGCCCTGGAGACCAGCGCCACCATCAGCCGGCAGTTGTCTACTATCCTCGACCGCGCCGAACTGGTGCGTGAGGTCGTCGAACAGTTGCGCGTGGCCTTTGCTTACTACCACGTCCACATTTTCCTGTGGGACGAAGCCAGCGGCCTGCTGAAGATGGCCGGCGGCACGGGCGAGGCCGGCCAGGCCATGCTAGTCATGGGCCATGCCATCGCCCCAGACCAGGGGCTGGTCGGCCGTGCCTTCATGACCAACACCCCCCTCGTCGTGCCCGATGTCAGCCGCGATCCCTACTGGCTGCCCAACCGCCTACTGCCCGGCACGCGCTCGGAGATTGCCGTGCCTATCAACTATGGCGACGAGATTTTGGGCGTCATCGACGCCCAGGACAGCGAGGTCAATGGCCTCGGCCAGCAGGACTCGCAACTGCTACAGACCATCGCCGGCCAACTGGCTGTCGCCCTGCGCAACGCCCGCCTCCTGGCCCAGATTCAGCAGCAAGCTGAGCAGGCCGCCCTCATCAACACGATCAACCAGAAGATCGCCCAGACCATCGACATGGATGGCGCCATCCGTGTCGCTCTGGTCGAACTATCACGCGCTCTGGAGGCGGGCAGCGCCGCAGTGCGCCTGGAGGCCGACGGAGGAGCTAATGGCCACGGGTAGCCCCGCGCCCACGCCGGGCAACCGGTCGTCGCGGCCGGCAGACTCTCTTAGCGACCAGACGCGCGCCTATGGGCTGCGGCTGCTCTACCGGTTGGGGCTGGCCGTGGCCATCGGCGCAGGCATGTCGCTCGTAGTTAGCCTGTGGGCAATGGCGACCGGCATCGGCCTGTGGCGGCTGGGCGCGCTGGGGCTTTTGCTGGCCGCCGGGGTGGTCGGCCTGAATTCCGGGCGCGGCGAGGTGGCAGACGCGGGTCGCCGGCCGTTTATCGTTCTGTTGCTGGCTGGCTACCTGATGGTTACGCTGCCGACCGCCTTTGCCGGGGCCATGACCGGGCTGGTCGGTCTGTGGGTGATGGCCTGGTTCGGTGTGCTGGTGCTATCAGCCGGGCTGCTTCTTGGCCGCGTCTGGGCGCTGGCCATGTCGGCCGTCGGGCTGGGGGCGCTACTGACGGCGCTAGTGCCCAGCGTTGGCCGCGCGGACGCTCCCGGCAACGCCGGCGCTCTCATCGCCCTGGCGGCCATCGCCCTCGGCGTGTTTACCTTCGCGCTCAATTTGGTCTTCGAGGCCATCGCTCGCGCCCGCGCCCAGAGCCAGGAGTTGCAACGTAGCCTCTGGCAGACGCGAGCGACCCTGGAAGGTCAGGTCGAGGAACGCACCCGCGCCCAGGCGCTGGCCGCCCGCGTCGGCCGGCAATTGACGCGCATCCACGACCTCGACACGCTGCTCCACGAGGCCGTCGAGATGATCCGCGAGCGCTTCGACCTGTACCACGTCCAGGTGTACTTGCTCAATCCGGTGGCCGGCGAA
>DAOSMQ010000301.1:0-3923 GCA_035372725.1 Promineifilum sp. (SeqCode) | reverse complement strand
CGTCCGCGCCAGGCAGAGGCGCTGCTTCATGCCGCGGCTGAGCGTGTCCACGAAGGCGTCGCGCTTCGGCTCCAGATCTACCAGCGCCAGCAGGTCGTCGATCATGCCCGCCCGCCTGGCCGTGGGCACGTCGTAGCAGGCGGCGAAGAAGTCCAGGTATTCCCAGACCTTCATGTCCTCGTAGACGCCGAAGAAGTCGGGCATGTAGCCGATGGCGCGGCGGACGGCGCGGGGGTCGTCGCTGACGGAGTGGCCGGCGATGCGGGCCGTGCCAGCTGTCGGCCGCAGCAGCGTCGTCAGAATGCGCATGGTCGTCGTCTTGCCCGCGCCGTTGGGGCCGATGAAGCCGAAGACGGCCCCTTCCTCAATGTCGAGCGTTAGATCGTCGATGGCGGTGAGGTCGCCGTAGCGCTTGGTAAGGCCGTGCAATTCAATCAGGGCGGTCATGGGCGCAGCGGTATCTCCAGCAAAACCAGGGTTGTGGCCGACCGTGTTACCGCGACGTCGCCCACGTCGATGGCCTGGGCGCTGTCGGACAGCCAGCCGGCCAGCGTCACTGAGGCCGCTGGCGACTGCCCCGCCACTGGCGCGGAGTAGTTATAGAGGGATTGGAGCAATTGCCAGCGTGTGTAGGCGTCAGCGTCGGTGTAGTAGTCGGGCGTGCCCAGGATGAATGTCGGATCGTTAATGAGTGGGTTAGGGATGACGATGCCTGTCGGAAACAGCGGATCGGGCGTCGGCGTGGCTCCCGCGGAGGTTCCCAGAGGGGTTGTCAGCGGCAGCGATACTTCGCGCGACGCGCCCGCGGCCATGTCGCCCACGAGAACCTGCTGGTCGCCATAGACGACGACGGCGTTCTCGAAGGTGGCTCCGGCGTCGTTGCGCAGCGTCACGTCCAACGCGCTACCGCCGGCGGCCAGCCGCACCTCACCGGTCAGGGCGGGCCGCGGGGCATGGCTATCGACAAGGAAAGCGGTCACCTGGCCGGTGTCGTTACGGATGTCGCGCAGGGTCAGGTCGCCGGCGCGCACGATGGCATCCACGTTGCCGCTGACAGAACCGAAAGCGCCGCCAGCGAAGGGGACAGCCGTGGCGTCGTAGGGCAATGTCAGGCTAAAACGCCCCCGCCGAGGCGAATAGAACCCCACGGCGCTCTGCATACGCACCTGCTCGGCCTCAATGGAACCCTGGGCCACAGTCAGGGTGTGGAGCACAGCCTCGCGGCCGCGGGTGTGGAAGCTGGTGAAGTAGGTGACGGCGCTGAACAGCAGCACCAGCACGGGGATGGTCACCCAGGCCAGTTCGCGCCGCCGCAGCCGGCGCAGCACAAGGAAGTTGATCGGCCCAATGACCAGTGTGTACGCGAGCAGAAAGAGGAGCAGCGCGGCCAACGACGGCAGCCGCAGGCCGGGAATGGCCGACACGGCCGCGTTGGCCGTGTAGCTGTCCTGGATGCCGTTGCTCCATGGGCCAGGGGTGGGTGTCGCCGCGGCGATAGTCATCCAGAGCGCGTCGTGGCCAGCCCAGCCGGCCAGCGGGGCCAGCTTGGGGTCGAGCGCCAGGAAGGTCACGCGCCCCAGCCCGAGGTTGCCGGCAGCCAGCAGCGGCCGGCCGTCTTGCTCCAGCAGCACCTCGCCGCGGCGGAGGCTGCTGGTGGTCAGAACAATGGGGCCGGGCGCGGTCGTCGGCGCGCCGGCGAAGTCCTCCAGGGCGGGCAGCGCGGCGACGCTCGCGACGCCGCTGACCGTCACCGGCAGCAGGTCGGCCAGGGCAGCGGCCGTCTTGGGGCCGCCGGGGCCGCCGGTGACGACAAGATGGCCGCCATTCTCCACCCACGTCCGCAGCGCGGCCAGTTGCCCGGCCGTCAGGCGGCTGGTGTCGACGTCATCGAAGATGAGGACATCGAGCGCGCGCCAGGCGATGGAGACGTCGGGCAGGTTGGCCAGATCGAGGAAGGCCACGTCTGCCTCGGCGCGGCCGCCCGTCACCGTCTCTAGAAAGGCCAGCGCGCCGGGGTCGGCGCTGACGACGCCGTAGAACAGCGTGTCGGGCGAGACCAGGGTCAGTGAGTCGGTTGTCGCTGTGGCCACAACACGCTCGTCGCTGACAAGCTCCACTTTGAGACTCCCGGAGAAGCCGGGCACATGGACGTAGAGGGCCACGCGCTTATCCGACTGCGTTGGCAAGGCGATGGGCGCGGTGAAGACGTTCTGGCCGCCCGCGCCGTCGTCTACGGCGACGCGAATCTCCCCTTCCAGCGGCGCGCCGTCGTTGCGCGCGGAGACAAAGACGGGCACGGTGGCCCCGTTGCGGTAGAAGCCGTCGAAGCCGGCGCGGGCGCTGAGCGTCAGGTCGCCAGCCTGGGCCGCCGGGCGCAGCAGCAGCGTCGCCAGCCAGAGAAGTGCCAGAGAGATGCGCATGGCCTAGACGAATTCGATGCTGTAGTCGTAGATGGGCACGTCGGGACGCTGGGCAACGATCCAGGCCACAGCCTTCTCCATCTGGCCGTGCAGGTAGCGCCGGTCGTTGCCGACGCCAGCCAGGCCGATAACGCCCAGGGTGCGAACGTCCATCTCGGCCACCTCGGCCACGGACAGGTTGAACTCGCGCCGCAAGCGGGCGATGATGGAGCGCACGATGCTACGCTTATCCTTAAGTGAATCCAGGCCGCTCAGGTCGAGGCTGATGACACAAGTGGCGACAATCATGAACGTAATTGTCCCCATTCGCTGCCCGGCGGCAAGTGAGCGGACGGTGAGCGGCGGCGGCCTGTCGCGACCCGAACGCGCGCCCGGCGTAGAGTGTTAAGGTTCTGCATATGCAGATAGGGTATAGTCATGGATGTCAGGGGCTGCGATGCCCCCATCGACCAGGTTGAGTGAACGAATGACGAAAGAAGAGTTTGAGGAGGAGATGGAGGTGATGGAGAAGCCGCGCAAGCGCTCGCGGGCGCGCCCGGTTCTCCTGGGGTTGGCGGCGCTGTTGTTTGTGGCCCTGGCCTTCCTGGCGGTGGCCGTGGCGCAGCTGGTGCGCACGGTCAACAACACGGCTGAGGGAGCCGCGGCGGCTGTCGATCCCATCACCGACCGCGTCCGCCAGTTGTTTGTGCCGGCCACGCCGGTCATCTTACCCGATCCGGCGACCATTGTCCGCCAGATCAACGACCTGGCCCGCCTGGAGACAGCCTCTTACGAGATGGAAAAGATCGTCACCGCCGAATCGGAGCAAGACGGCCTGCTGGGCCTGCTCCTGGGCGAGTCGATGATCTTCGTAGCCTATGGCAAGGTCTATGCCGGCGTCGATTTCAGCCGCATGACGCCGGCCGACATGGTCGTCGTCGATCCCCAGACCGTGCGCGTCCACCTGCCGGAGGCCGAGATTTTCACTGACATCCCCGTGCTTGATAATGAGCGTTCCTACGTGGCCGACCGCGACACCGGCCTGCTGACCAACGCCGACCCGGCGCTGGAGACGCAGGTGCGCCAGGCCGCCGAGAGCGCCATCCGCGAGGCGGCCACAAGCAGCGACATCCTCGGCCGGGCCAATACCAACGCGCAGACCTACATGCGCAATCTGTTGGGTGGGTTGGGTTTCACTAACATCGAATTCACCGACACGACGCCGCCGCCGGCCGCGCCCTACCAGCAAGACGTGCCCAAGGGCTATTACCTGCTGCCGACGGCTACGCCCGCGCCCTAACTGGCGTCGCTACGCCTTAGCCGGCGTAGCTCCAATTCAGGTCGGGCAGTGTCAGCGACGTGTGCGGGTCGCCCGGCTTCAGCAGCAGGGCATTAACCACCTCGCCGACGAGCAGGTCGTGGTCGCCGCCGATGTCGATGAGTTGGACGACACGGCACTCGATGACCGCCGCCGCGCCCTCCAGGACGGGGCAGCCGGTCATCGGTCCCGGCGTCCAGATGACG
>DAOSMQ010000300.1:0-3929 GCA_035372725.1 Promineifilum sp. (SeqCode) | reverse complement strand
CGATATCGTGCCCAACTACCCACACCCGGAATACCGGTTGCACCTGCTCCAATGCCGGCCGCTGAGCCAGCGCGCCGAAGGTGGCCCGGTGACCATCCCGCGCGACATCCCGCCGGGGGATATCCTTTTCACTTCCCACCACCTCGTGCCCGACGGGCGCGCCAACGACATCCGCTACATCGTCTACGTCGATCCCCAGCGCTATTACACCATCCCCGACGTGACCGTGCGTCATGAGCTGGCCAGGGCCATCGGCCGGCTGAACAAGCGGCTGGAAGATGAGCGTTTCATTCTCATGGGGCCTGGCCGTTGGGGCAGCACCAACATCGAGTTAGGCGTCCACGTCACCTACGCCGACATCTTTAACACCAAAGTCCTGATCGAGATGGCCGTGGCCCACAACGGCCATATGCCAGAGCTGTCCTACGGCACGCACTTCTTCCAGGACCTTGTCGAGGCGGGTATCCACTCGCTGGCCCTCCACCTTAAGCCGGGGACGGGCGGCAGCGAGTTCAACACGCCCTTCTTCGCCAACGCGCCCAATGCTCTGGCCGAACTGCTGCCATCCGAGGCCGCGCTGGCCGGCGTGCTCAAGGTCATCGATCTCGATGCCCTGCCCGGCGGCCGGCGGCTCCAGGTGCTCATGGATGGCCATCACGATGAAGCCATAGGCTATTTGACATGAACGACGAGCCCCTGCGCACCACGACGCCGACCATCGACATCTACATCAAGCTGGCCCAATACCCCATCCTGGCCGATCGCGTGCGCGCCCGGATGCGCGCGGAGTTGTTCGACCGGGGTATTGTGAACCCGGAGCTTTTCGAGCGCGAGGTCACCGAACTGGCGCAGGCCTCGCAGCGGCGCGAGGGGCTGAGCGAACCCTTTTTTGAGGAAGCGGCCGACGCCTGGCAGATGCGGCTGGAACGCACCCGCGACACCCATACCGACGCCGTCTTCGCCAACCATGTCGGCCTGGCCCGGCTGGAGAGCCTGATCGACGAAGTGCTCAGCAGCCGCCCCGCCCCGTCCGACACGATGCCCATCTCCTTCAACCCGGAGATTGCCCCCTGGGAGATGCTTTTCCAACAGGGCGAAATCTACGAACGGATGCCGCCGGAGGAACTCGCCCGCCACCACCATCATCTGGAAGAGATCAAGGTCGTGCTCATCAAGCGGCTGATGAGCGACCAACTGCCGTTTATCGGTGTGGCCAAGCACGTGCTGGCCATCAATGACCTGCGCCGCATCCACCAGAGTCGCATCGGCACAGGCAAGATCGGCGGCAAGGCCGCCGGCATGTACCTGGCCTGGCGTAGCCTGCAACCCGTCGCCGCCGGCCTGAGCGCCGACCTCGCCGGCCGGGCCGCCATTCACGTGCCCGACTCGGCTTTCATCGGCACAGACGTGATTTACGAATTCCTGCTCATGAACCGGCTGGAACACTACATGAACCAGAAGTACCGGCCGGTGCAGGAGATTCGCGACGAATACCCCGACATCGTTGCCGCGTTCATGGGTTCGGAGTTGCCCGAGTACGTCGTCGCCGAGGTGAGCAACCTCGTCAATGCCTTCGGCGACAACCCCATCGTCGTGCGCTCTTCCAGCCTGCTGGAAGATAACTTCGGTTTCGCCTTTGCGGGCAAGTACGACAGCTTCTATTGTGGCAACCAGGGCACGCCGGCAGAGAACCTGCGCGCCGTGCTCGACGCCATTCGCCTTGTCTACGCCAGCGCCCTCAACCCGGACGCGCTGCTCTACCGCCGCAAGCACAACCTGATCGACTACGATGAGCGCCTGGCCATTCTGATCCAGCGCGTCACCGGCCATTGGCACGGCAATGCCTTCTACCCCGACCTGGGTGGGGTGGCCTTCAGCCAAAACCCCTTCGCCTGGGCGCCCGAAATTCGCGCCGACCAGGGCTTTCTGCGCCTTGTCACCGGCATGAGCCTGCGCGCCGTCGAACGTGTGTCCCAGGATTACCCTCGGCTTGTCGCCCTCAGCCACCCCTGGCTGCGGCCGGAGAACACGCTCGACGACAAACGTCGCTTTTCGCAACGGTTCATGGCCGTCATCGACCGCGCGACGGAACGGCTGGCCACTATGCCGGTGCGCGAGGGGCTGGCCGACAATGGCCCGCTTCTGACGCTGGTGGCTTCGCGCGACACCGGCAATGACCTCGCTCCAGTGCCGCCGCGCACCAGCTTCGCGCCGGACGAGCACTTCGTCCTCACTTTCGAGGAGTTGACGCGCGACACGGCCTTCATCGATCTGATGCGCCGCGTTCTGGCCCAATTGGAGTTGGTCTATGGCAACCCTATGAATCTGGAGTTCGCCGTCAACATAGACTGGTCGGAGACGCCGGCCGAGGATGCCCGCGTTCCCTCCCCCTTCTATCACCTCCACATCCTGGAATGCCGGCCGCTCTATCGCCGCGACCGCGACAGCGACATCCCCGATCTGACCGCGCTGCGCGACAACCACCGCCTCTTCGCCATGCCGACGCTATTGCCCTCGGTCACCGTTGGGAACATCGAGTATCTGGTGTTCGTTGACCCGGACAGCTACTATAGCCTCCCCGACGGGCCAGAGCGCCGGCGCGTGGCCGACACGGTGACGGCGCTGAACGATCTGCTGCCGGCGGGGCGCTTCGGCATCGTCGGCCCCGGCCGCTGGGGCAACCTCGACAGCCGTCACAGCGTGCCCGTCACCTATAGCGACATCTGCAACAGCAAGCTACTGGTGGAGATCAGCCCCGCCTACACGCCACCGCCGGAATTGGCCTACGGCACCGACTTCTACGAGGACGTGGTCGAGGCGGGCATTGTCGTCGTCGGCGTCCAGCCGGGGCAGCCCGGCAGCGAGATGGACTGGGCCCTGCTGCGCCACTCACCCAACCGGCTGGCGGCGTTCGTGCCTTCCAGCGCCGACCTGGCCGACATCGTGCGCGTTATCGACCTGCGCGGCGTCGCCGGCAGTTCGCTGCGCCTCGTCATCGACAGCGACGCCAACGAGGCGGTGGCCTGCTTCGACATACCCGGCTAATCGCCGAGTGGCTCGCGGGCCAGCAGCCGCGCCACCAGGTCGCGCTCCCCAGCCTCGTCCGTCACCTCGCCATCGAGCCGGGCGGCCAACAGGCGATTGAGGATGCGCGTGTAGACCGGGCCGGGTGGTAAGCCGAGGGCGCGCAGATCGTCGCCCGTCAGCGCCGGCTGCACGTGCCGCCATGTCGTCATGACGCGGTCGAGCCAGGCAACGCGACGCGGGTCTTGCGTCAGTAGACGCGCGGTCAGCCAGACGCGCGGCGTGTAGGGCTCCAGAGCGGCCACAACGGCGCTGGGCGGCGCGTTGTCGGGCAGGGCCGCGAGTGCGGGCAGCAGTTGCCCCAGCCCCAGCAAGTCGTGCAGCGTGGTCTTGCGCACGCGCAGCCGTCGTCCCACCGTCTCCGGCACAGGCGGCGCAAACGGGGCCAACCAGACGGCAAAGTAGTAGAACGCCGCCGGCCCGCCGCGAAACGTCTCGCCCCAGATGGGGTCATCAGCCATAGCCTCCACGCGCTCAAACACGGCCGCCGTCTCCGCCCGCCAGCCCAGACCCGGCGCGAGATGGGCCAGCACCCCCAGCGCGTCCAGGCGCTGCATGACCCGCACCGGGTTCGCCTCGGCCAGGGCCAGCTCGATCTCATTGCGGATACGCTCGCCACTGACGCGGTCGAGCATGGGCAGGGCGTCGCCGATGAGTTCGGCTGTGCCCGGCTCGATCGCGAAGCCCAGCCGCTGCTCCAGCCGCACGGCCCGTAAGATGCGCGTCGGGTCGTCGATGAAGCTCAGGCTATGAAGGACGCGGATAAGGCCGCGCCGCAAGTCGCGCCGTCCGCTATAAAAGTCGAGCAATTGGCCCAGATACGCGCCGTCAAGGCGCACCGCCAG
>DAOSMQ010000299.1:0-3935 GCA_035372725.1 Promineifilum sp. (SeqCode) | reverse complement strand
TGGGAGAGGGTTGGGGAGAGGGTCTTCCGCCGCGCCCTCCCCTAACCCCTCCCGGAGGGAGGGGGATCGGACTTCCTCGCGCCGGCGGAAGAGGCCAAACCACAGCAGCGGCGGACTGTCCTCCGCGGGCGGGTGCACACTCAGCCCGAAGGCCGCGGCAGCCTCATAGGCCAGATAGCCGGCGGCGAACAGTCCCTCCCCCTCGACGGCCGCCTCGACCGCCCGCAGCGCCGGAACCACCTCTCCCGCCGTCCGGGCAACGATGATCCGTGTGGCCTCGCTGAAGCGCTGCCAGCGGCCGTCCAATTGCAGGACGACCGCCGGCGTGCTGGTCAGGTCGTTGTCCATGGGCCGGCAGGGTGCTCAGGCCGGCCCCTTGACCTTCTCCCCCTGCCCCAACTCGACCGAACGCTGGTAGGCGGCCCAGATGCCGCGCGAGAGGACGGTGCGCAGGCCGCCTTTCTCCAGATGGTAGAGCGCCGCCGCCGTTGTGCCGCCGGGCGAGGTGACCTGGTTGCGCAATTCGGCCACGTGCTTGCCCGACTGGGCAGCGTACTCCAACGAGCCGCGCATCGTCTGGAAAATGAGTTGCTCCGACACCCGCCGCGAAAAACCCAGGTGCACGCCGGCGTCGATAAGCGCTTCCATGAACATGAAAATGTAGGCCGGGCCGGTGCCGCTGAGGGCCGTCGCCATGTCCAGATAGCCCTCGTCGTTGACAAACAACTCCACGCCCAACGCGCCGAGGATGGCCTGGGCCTGGGCGCGCTGCATCTCCGTCACTTCCGGCGTCGCCGTCCAGACGGTCATGCCCTGGCCGATCTGCGCCGGCGTATTGGGCATCGCCCGGACGACGGCGGCGTGGGCCACGCCATCGGCCAGCTTGCGGATGGGCGTGCCGGCGAGAATCGACAGCAGCAAGTCCTGGCGGCGCAGGTGGCCGCGAATGCCGGGCATGACCTCGGCCAGGTTCTGCGGCTTGACCGACAGGACAATGATGTGGGCCGCCTCGGCCGCCTCGGCGTTGTTGCCGGTCACATGGATGCCATAGCGCCCGGCCAGGTCGGCCAGCCGGTCAGGCATGGGGTCGGCGGCGTAGATCTGCCCCGCGGGCAGGATGTTACGGACGATCAGGCCGCGGATCATCGCCTCGCCCATAATGCCGCTGCCGATGAAGGCGATATTCTGGTCGGTAAACATCGTCGTTGCCTCTCCTGTGCTCGGCCCTTAGCCGGCGAACGATTCGCGGCGCAAAGTCACGGCCGCCAGTTGGTCGAAGTCGATGGCCACGCCCAACCCCGGCCCGTCGGGCACGGTGAGCGTGCTGTCCTCGCGATTCAGGGTGAAGGGGGCGGTGATGTCGCGCTCATAGTAGCGGTCGGTGGCCGAGATGTCGCCGGGCAGGGTGAAGCCGGGCAGCGCCGCCAGGGCCAGTTGCGCCGCGCGGCCGACGCCCGTTTCCAGCATCCCACCAACCCACAAGGACATGTCCGCCGCCCGGCAGAGGTCGTGGATGCGCCGCGCCTCCGTCCAGCCGGCCACGCGCGACGGCTTGACATTGATAATATCGCACGCGCCAATGGCCAGGGCGTAGCGAGCATGATCGGCTGAGTGGATGCTTTCGTCCAGGCATAGCGGCGTCTGGATGAGCGGCCGCAGCCGGCTGTGGTCGTAAATATCCTCGTAGCCCAGCGGCTGCTCCAGCATCAGCAGGTTCAGGTCATCCATCGCCTGGAACGTGGGCGCGTCCTCCAGCCGGAAGGCGGAGTTGGCGTCAAGCATGATCGGCAGGTCGGGGAAGGCGGCGCGAGCGGCGCGGGCCAGGGCCACATCGTGGCCGGGCTTGATCTTTAGCTTGATGCGCCCGTAGCCGGCGGCGACGTACGCGCCAATGACCTCAACCGTGCGCTCAATACTGGGCTGGATGCCGATGCTGACGCCGACCTTGACGCGCGCCCGTGGCCCCTCGGCGTAGGGCCGGGCCAGCAGGGCGGCAAACGACAGGCCCTCCCGTTGGGCGGCCAGGTCCCAGACGGCCTGGTCGAGGGCCGCTTTGGCCAGCGGGTGGCCGCGCACGAAAGCCAGCGAAGGGGCAAGCGCTTCCGGGCCGTCCAGCGAGCGACCGGCCAGCGCCGGGATGAGGAAATCGCTCAGAACGTGCCAGGCCGTGCCGACTGTCTCGTAGGAGTAGCCGGGGTCATTGGTGGCTACGCACTCGCCCCAGCCGGTCAGCCCGTCGGCGTGGATGGCCACAAGCAGGCAGTCGCGCTGCTGCTGTGGGCCGAAGCTGGTCACAAAGGGGCTGACCAGTCGCTGGGTGATGTGATAGAGGTCGATGCGCTCGATGTTCATGGCTAGGCGTCCCCGTGGGTCAGAAGGTAGTAACTGCGTGGGCGGCCGGCCTCGTCCTCGCGGGCCACAAAGTCGGTCACCAGGAAGCCGGAGTCGAACATGCCCTCGAAGATGGCACGCGTGTGGGCGCGCCACTGCCGGGCCAGGTCGAGATCAGCCGCCTTGATGGCCTGGAAGTCGGCCGGGATTTCGACGAGCATGAGATTGCTCGGTTGGCTGATGTAGTTGAGCGGGGGCACGGGCAGACCGGCGGCGTTGAAGCTGGCCTCATTGACCAGCAAGGCCCCGCCGGCCAGCAGCCCCTCCAGTCGCAGCGGCCGCCATTTGCGCGTGGCCCGCGCCTCGGCCCGGTGGCTGGTCACCCACCACTCCACGTCGAAGCGGTCGGTCTGGAGGCCGGCGTTGCGTCCGCTCATTTCGCCGTGGAAGTGGCGCAGATAGTGGCGGCAGACCGCGCCCAGTTTGCCAATGTTGAAGCGGGCGTTAAGGCTCTCCAGCGGGTCATAGGTCCAGGTGACCAGCCGCACGCCGATGCGCAGGCAGAAGTCGCGCTGGGCCATCTTCAGCCGGTAGCCGACATCCTGCCCCTGATAGGCCGGCAGCACCCCGGCGATGACCGAGTACATCTTCAGGCGAGCCGCGGCCACGGGATCGATGCGGCCGGGGATTTCGTGTGTGGCCAGGATGCCGAAGACGAAGCCGACCAACTCCTTCCCGTCGAACGCGCCCAGCAGGGCCGAGCCGCTGTGCTGCATGGCGTGGAGGGCGTGGCCGGGAATAATATCGAGATCGCTCATACCCCAGGTCATGCGCTGGATGGCCTCGGCGGCGGCGTATTCTTCCTGGGTGGACAAGTCGCGGATGACAATGGCGGACATTCGGATGATTCTACCTCAGACCCCATAGCCGGACGACGAGACCGGCCACGGCCAGGAAGCTGCCGTAGGGCAATGCCGCCCCGCGCTGGACACGACCGGAGAGCAGCCCCACGGCCGCGCCGCCGCCGGCCAGCAACACGCCCCCCAGAAGCGCGGCCGCGGCGGCCGGCCCGGCGACAGCGGCCACCAGCGCGGCCAACTTGACGTCGCCCATGCCCAACGCCTCAAAACCATAGAGCCGCCGCCCCAGCGCGTAGAGAGCCAGAAAGACGACGAAGGCGGCCACCGCGGCCAGCCCGGCCACCAACGGATCGGCGCTGAGGGCCACGGCCGCGGCCAGCGCCGGCAAGACAACGGCGTTGGGCAGGCGGCGCTGCTCCCAATCGACGACAGCCAGCAGCAGCAGTACGGCGGCGAATAGCGTGATCGTCAGCGCCGCGCCGTCGCTGCCAGCCCGCCGCCCGGCCAGGACGGCCAGCAGCGGCAGGGCGACCGTCACGGCCGCGGCCCGTCGTGGGTGGCGCGTCAGGCCACAGGCCAGCGGCGTGGAGTTGAGCCAGCAGTCAGCGGCGCGGTTGAGCAGCATGGCCGCGAAGAGACCCACCAGGGCGAAGAGCGTGCTTGGCATGGCGACGGATTATAGCGGTCTGCGCGCGGGTCGCATCCTTTACTTGCCGGGCGGTTGCGCTATCATTCCCGCCAATG
>DAOSMQ010000298.1:0-3939 GCA_035372725.1 Promineifilum sp. (SeqCode) | reverse complement strand
TGTCTCCTCGTCCAGGCCATAGTGGTTTTCAACGAGGTCTTCGTCCATCTTCTCGCGCAGGTTATAAATGCCCCAGAACTGGCCGTTGATGTAGACGATGGCCGGCCGCCACGCCCCCCGCTCGATGTCCATCCGCCCGCTGAGCATCTGGCTGCCCAGCGCGTCGCGCAGCAGCGTGTTGGCTGTGTCCTGGCCGCCCGTGCGCAGCACTAGACGCCGGTAGGACGACAGCTGCCGGTCGGCAAACAGGGGAGCACTGAAGTCGTTGTCGCCGTACTCCTTGCGCGCCTTCAGTTCAAACGACTTCATCTTCAGGTTGCGCGAGCAGTTGCCGAAGATCTCGATGCCGGCATCCTGGCCAAACAGGCGCGCGCCACCGGTGTCGTACATCTCCACACTGGCCGGCCGCTCCCACGGCTGGTTCCAGTTGGCCTTCTTGCCACAGCCAACGATGCCGTTCTTGCCCTCCACGAAGATGCCCATCCGATCGCTGAACATGTTGTCCGGGTCAGTGGCGATGGACACAACCGGCAGATTGGCGGCCACATCGATCAGATAGGTCTGGGTGACGGCCGGGCTGCTGATGCGCCCGCTGGCGAAAGTGCGGGCGCGCACGACCTGAGTGGTGTGGATGGCGATTGGCGCGCTGTAGGCCGGGGAGGCGGGCGTGGGCCTGGAGCCATCGAGGGTGTAGCGGATGATGCCGCCCGGCTCGGTGGTGCTCAATTCGACTGCGCGCGCGCCGCTATAGCGCCCGCCGGGCACGGAGAAGGCCGGCGCGGCGGCAACCGACCCGGCGACGGCGGCAAACGCCGGCGACGTATTGGCCGCGCCGGGCGTGGGCGGGTCGAAGAAAGCCCAATTGCCGCCGGCGTCGCGGCCAAAGGACACGTCCGGCTGCTGCCGGCCCAGGGTCACGCTGTCGATCACGTCGCCGGCGGCGGTGCGCAACTCGAGCCAGCCGCCGTCCATGTCCAGTTCGTAGGGCGTATGCAGCCCGCCCGCAGTCAACTTGTCATACCAGACCAGCACGCGGCCGCCGGCCGGAATGGACACGTTCGGCAGCGTGTAGCTTTGCGCCGGTGGATGCCCCTGGCGCAGCGACACGAGACGCAGGCCGGCCAGGCTGACGGCCGCGGCGTCGCTGTTGTGCAGTTCAACCCAGGAGGAATAGTTGGTGTAGTCGGGGTCGAGGTTGGTGGAGGCGTTGCCCACCAGCACCTCGCTGATGACGATGGGCGGCCCGGCGGCTCGCCCGCGATAGACGCTGGCCCCCAGAGCAAGGGCAATCAGTACCAGGACAAATAAGGCTCGCTGTCGCTGACGCATGGTTCGTCCCCAACTGGCGCGGGCGTTCGTTGATTGCGCCCCGTGCAATGATAGACCGTAACCGGCAACACGGTGATGACAGCGCTAGTATAAGGAGTGACGCTTTCAATCTTTCTTACGTCCTGGCTTGTTTAGGAGTTTTGCCCTATCACCAGGCGCGGCGGGTATCGGTATTGGCCCGCGCCCTATGACGCGCGGCGCGGCCGGGCGTGCCCTGACAGCCCGGCCCCGATTGCAATGGTGGCCTCAGTTCTGGCCGACGATGGCGGCCACCAGTTCGACGATGGCCGCGGCCAGAGTCATCACCCCGGGCACGGCCCCGGCGACCTTGCCAGCGGCCCGCTTGACCGTCTCGCCCAGGTCGCGGACGAAGTCGCCGTCGGGCGCGCCAGCGGTGGCCTCTTCGGCCAGAGCGGCGACGCGGTCGGCCAGTTTGGCGGCGTCGGCGGCGGCCTCCGGCGGCACGGCGCTCAGGGCCGTCTTCAGTTCGCCCACCAGCCGGGCCAGTTCGGCGCGCTGGTCGGGCGCGGCCGCGGGCATGGCCCCCAGCGTCTGGGTCACGTTGTCGAGCTTCGATTCGATGTTGAGGATGGCCCCGCGGAAGTCGCCGGACATGACGTACTTGCTGCCGCGAATCTCGTCGCCGGCGACGTTCTTCTGGCCGATGCCGACGTCGCCGCCGGCATTGACCGGCCCGCCGAAGTAGGCCCCGCCGCCAGTGTTGATGTTGAAGACGGTCGCCCCACCCTCCTCGGCCGCGCCGCCGGGCAACTCCAGGTTGGCCGCGGCGTCGGGCCAGACGACGTTCGGCCGCTCGGCCCGCGCCCAGGTCAGCAGTTGGCCCAGCAGCCCCTGGCGGCCGGCCTCGGCCAGCAGGGCGTTGATCTTGGTCGGCTTGGCCCCGCCGCGCAGCGAGTCGTAGTCGATGCCCAGCACAAACGCGGCCGTCTCGATCTCCTCGCCGCTGAAGTAGGTGTTCAGCTTACCCTGCACGTCGGCCCAGAAGGCCCGGCTGGCGTCGTTCATGTCTCCCTCCGGTTGGCTGGTCAGCCTACTGGCCCAGCGATTTACGCACGGCGGCGGTAAGCTGGCGGGCGGCGGCGGGCACGCCGGGACGGGCGTCGCCCAGCGCGTCGGCGGCCCGCTCCAGCGCCCGGGCGCTGATGTCGGCCAGTTCGCCGTCGCCCTCGGCCAGGGCGGCCGACACCGTGGTCAGCCGCGCCGCGACCGCCTCGGCCTCGCCCGCCCGGCCGGCCGGCACGCGCTGCAACTCCGCCGCCAGCGCCGCCACCAGGCTATTCAGATCGGCGCGCTGGTCGCCGCCCAGCGGCGCGGCCAGGATCGACTGGGTGACGTTGGTCAATTGCGACTCGATGTTGAGCACCGCGCCCTGGAAGTTGCCCGACATGACGTACTTGCTGCCGCGAATCTCGTCGCCGCCGGTCGTCTTCTGGCCGACGCCCACGTCGCCGCCGGCCGACACCGGCCCGGCGAAATAGGCCCCGCCGCCGGTGCTGATGACCGGCCCGCCCGGCGGCAGTGGGGCGACAGGGTCGGGCAAAGCCATGCCCTTGCTGATGCCCTTCCCACCCAGCAGCAGGGCCACGGGGAAGTTCTCGCCGCTGGTCTGGTAGACGGGCGTCTGCGACGCGCCATACTCCGCCTGGGCGCTGGCGGGCACGGCGCGCGAGACGTGGCCCATGATGTCGCTGACGAGCACCTCGGTGGCCCCCTCGGCCTGGGCGTGGCCGGTCAGGGCTTCGACGACGTGGTAGGTGAAGATGCTCATCTGGCGGTCGGAGCGGACGTAGGAGCTTTCGGCGGCCGACGAGGAGCTGAGCACCGCCCGCCCCTGCCCCTGCGACAGGGCGGCGATGGCGCGGGTTTCGGCCGGCGCGGCCGACTTGCGCAGGCCCTCCCCGGCGAACAGGTCGTCGCCCTTGATGTTCATACCCCCGGCGTGGCAGCAGTCGAGCACAACGAGCAGGCGGCGCGGCTGCACCTGTTCGATGGCCGCGGCCACGTCGCTGGCCCGCAGGAGCGAGTCAGTGATGGGCGAGCGCAGGTCGTAGGGCAGCAGGTAGTAGCTGTTGTCGTCGCTGTTGACCGCGCCGTGGCCGGAATAGAAGACGACGGCCGTGGCGTTGGCGCGGCCGTCGGCGACGATGCGCTCCTTCAGCCAGGCCAGCCCGCCGCGGATGCCGTCGCGCGAGGCGTCGGCGCCCATCAGCAGGCGCACGTTGTCGGCCGGGTAGGCGCAGCGCTCCGGGTGGACGAGCACGTCGCGCAAGGCCACGGCATCGCGGGCCACGGTCGGCAGGGCGTACTGGGGGACGAGGTTTTCGTTGACGGCGATGAGCAGGGCGTAGCCACTGGTGAACTGGTCGGCCATGTGTTTCCTCCGCGGCCGCGGGCGGCCTTCGATGGGGCATTATACACCAAGTGGCCGGGAGGGATAGACCCGCGGCATGTAAAAATTTGCCGCCGCTGGTGATGGGCAGGCGCTCAAGGGGTGATCTTCGACCCACTTCGGCCCGCTTCGATCCATTGCCCCGCTGTTGCATCACAACAATTGTTTCCCGTGAAACACTGTGTCAAGTAGACCCCCGG
>DAOSMQ010000297.1:0-3950 GCA_035372725.1 Promineifilum sp. (SeqCode) | reverse complement strand
CCGGCGCAGAGGGCGATTCGGGAGAATCGCGCCACATTACCAGCCGCTGGCGGCAAAGGTAGTTTGCAGCACATCGGCGCGCTCTGCGGCGGTCATCAGCCGCGGACGCGCCCAATCCTCGATCAGGCCCGTCCACAATTCAACGCTAATCAGGCGGCCGTCGTAGACCACGTAGGTATCGACAAAGCTCTGCCGCGTGGCCAGCATGTCCATCTGGTCGAAGAAAAGGTTGCCCAACCCGTAGTGGATGTAGGTGCCGTTGTCGAAGGCAAAGCCCTGGGCGTGGTGGCCCTGGCTGCCGGAGACGGCCGACGCCCCGGCCGCGGCCAGTTCCGCGAAGGCGGCGATCTGGTCGGGCGGCGGGTCATAACGATAGTGCTCGATGTATTGCAGCGTGGCGATAACGACATGACCCGCGGCGCGCAACTCGGCGATCTGCGCGGTCAGGTCGGGACCGCAGGGGCGCGAGCCGGCGGCGTCTACCAGCGCCCAGTCGCCGGCCGGGCCAACAGGGTTGCAGCCGACGAACGCGATACGGTTGCCGTTGTGCGCGATGACCAGCGGCCGCGAAGCGTCGGCCAGGTCGCGCCCGCCGCCATACCACTGCATCCCGGCGGCGGCGTACATGTCCAGCGAGCGCGCCAGCGGTTCGCGCCCCCAGTCATTGAGGTGGTTGCCGGTCAACTCGATCACGTCAATGCCCAGATTTTTGAGCAACTCGAAATAGGCGTCGCGCGAGCAGAAGGTCGTGCCGCCATAGGCGTCGGGGTAAGGGCAGTCGGCGGCGAAGGAGACCTCGTTGCTGACGTGGGCAATGTCGGCCGCCTGGAACACGGGCGCCACTGCCTCGCCCGGCCAGAGGATGCCGCGCTGTTCCATCTGCGCGGCCGTGGCCCGCACGAGAGCGGTGACGCCGCTCATGGCCACGCGCGTCAACCGGGCGGGGTCGCGGTTGGCCGTTGGCCCGGCCCAGCGCAGCCGGAAGGCAGCCGTCGCCTCCGGGTCGCCAGTGACGGTCATCGGCACGGTCAGCGGATAACCCTCTGGGGCGAAGTCATGGGTCAGAGGCGACAGGCCATCGACGCGCAGGACTTTCCACTCTGGCCGCAGCGCCTCGAAGGGCACGATGATCCACGATGGCCGCGCCGCCCAGACGCGGCCGAGGAAGTCCTCAGCGACGCTCTCGCCGCCGGTGGGCGCGCCCCAGGCAGCTTCCAGCGCGGCGGCCGTGGACGTGTCCAGCAGCAGCCGGCCCAACTCCGACGCGCCCGACGCCCAGCCGGCGCGAACAGCCGCGCCGGTCGTCTCATCGGCCACGGTGGCGAAGGGCGCGGCGGCGGCGTAAACCCACTGGGCCAGCGGCTCGCCGTCGGCGACGGTCAGCCGCACGTCGGCGGCGGGGTCGCCCTCGACCCAGGTGAACAGCTCCGGGTTGCCCGTGGCGACGTGCTGGGCGGCCTGGCGCAGTGGCTCCGGCACGCCCGGCGCGGCGCTCAGCGTATAGCGGCCGCGTTGGCTGGGGTCGGGCGTGGCCGTGGCCGGCGGCGGGGGCGCGACGACGGCCCCGGCCAGTGGCGTCGCGCTGGCTGGCGGCGCGAGGCCGGCGGCCAGCGTCGGCGTCGGCAAGAGCACGCCGGCAGCGTCCGGCTGGGCTGGGGCGGCCACGGCCGCCGACACCGCGGTCGCCGCCGCGCCGGTGATGGCCGGCGTGGGGGGCTGGCCGACGGCGATGCCCTCTACCCGCTTCCCCGCACAACCACTCATTAACAATGCCAGTAGAACAACGTATAATAGCGATGTGCGCATCAGCCGAAGAGTAGCGCAGTTCCGGTTGGCACGCTAAAGGTTAGCAAGAGGATATGCCATGATAGAAGCACCCCCGCCGCCCGAAACCGTCCAGGACAAACCATCCAAACGCCGTCCCGCGGCGGAGAAGCCACCAACGATTGACCTGCGCGACCCCAGTCTCTACATCAACCGCGAGTTGAGCAACATCGAGTTCAACCGGCGCGTCCTGCACGAGACGCAGGCCGAGCACCCCTTGCTGGAGCGGGCTAAGTTCCTGGCCATCTTCCAAAGCAACATGGATGAGTTCTTCATGGTGCGTGTGTCGGGCCTGAAGCAGCAATTGCGGCTGGGCATAACGGCCGCGCAGGCTGACGGCCTGTTGCCGCGCGAGCAGCTGGCCAACGTCCACCGCACGCTGACACAGCTGTTTTCCGAGGCCAACGCTATCTGGCGCGACCAGCTTCACCCTCAGTTGGCCGAGGCCAACGTCCACGTGCTCGGCTACGAGGAATTGAGCAAGGGGCAGCGCAACAAGCTGCGGGCCTATTTCGAGCGCGAAATCTTCCCCGTGCTAACGCCGCTGGCCTCCGACCCCAGCCGGCCGTTCCCCCACATCTCCAACCTCAGTCTGAACCTGGCCGTGCAGGTGCGCGACCCGAAAACGGGCGACCTGCACTTCGCCCGCGTCAAGGTGCCGCCAGCGCTACCACGGCTGGTGCCGCTAAAGCGCTTCGACCCCGACCAACTCTCCACGCCGGCCGTACAGAAGTTTGTCTGGGCCGAGCAGGTCATCGCTGCCAACCTCGACCGGCTCTTTCCCGGCATGAAGATCGTCGCCAGCTATCCCTTCCGCGTGACGCGCAACAGCGATATGCAGCTACAGGAGGAGGAAGCCGACGACCTGCTGCTAATGATGGAAGACAATCTGCGGCAGCGCCACTTTGGCAGCGCCGTGCGCCTGGAGATCGACGACAACATGCCCGCCGACGTGCGCGACATCCTGATGAGCAACCTGCAAGTGGACTCATACGATGTCTACACAACCAACGGCCCGCTGGGTCTCAGCAGCCTTTGGGAACTGCACCGGCTGGAACGGCCCGATCTGAAGGACCGGCCCTTCGCGCCGCGCACGCCGGCCAGTCTGCAAAACCTGGGCGGCAGCGTCTTCGCCGTCCTACGCCAGCGCGACCTGCTGCTCCATCACCCCTATGACAGCTTCACACCGGTGGTCAACCTGCTGGAAGCAGCGGCCGACGACCCCGATGTGTTGGCCATCAAGATCACGCTCTACCGCGTTGGCGCCAACCCGCCCGTCGTCCAGGCCCTGAAGAAGGCGCGGCTGAACAATAAGCAGGTCGCGGCCGTCGTCGAGCTAAAGGCCCGCTTCGATGAGGAGACGAACATCCATTGGGCGCAAGAGCTGGAAAGCGTCGGCGTCCACGTGGCCTATGGTCTCATCGGCCTGAAGACCCACTGCAAGGTGACCCTCATCATCCGGCGCGAGCGCGACGGCATCCGCCGCTACGTCCACCTGTCCAGCGGCAACTACAACAGCACCACCGCCCGCCTTTACACCGACATCGGCTTCATGAGCCGCGACGAAGACCTGGCCGCCGATGCCGGCGACCTGTTCAACTTCCTGACTGGCTACTCGCGCCAGGAGGAGTATCGCAAGTTCCTTGTCGCCCCGGTCACCATTCGCCGGGGGCTGATCGACGCCATCAAGCGCGAGACCGCGCTAGGGCCAAAGGGACGTATCATCATCAAGTGCAACTCGCTGGTGGACGGCGAAATGATCCGCAACCTCTACCGCGCCTCGCAGGCAGGCGTCAAGGTCGATCTCATCGTCCGCGGCATTTGCTGTCTGCGGCCGGGCATTCCCGGCGTCAGCGATAACATCCAGGTGCTGAGCATCATCGGTCGCTTCCTGGAACACTCGCGCATCTATTACTTCCACAACGAGGGCAACCCCAGCCTCTATATGGGCAGCGCCGACCTGATGCCGCGCAACCTCGACCGGCGGGTAGAAGTGCTATTCCCCATCACCGACCCCGAGATGCAGAGCCACGTCGTCGAGAACATCCTCGCCATCTGCCTGCGCGACACAGCCAAGAGCCACATCCTGCAAAGCGACGGCCGCTACATCCCTCGCCGCTACCTCC
>DAOSMQ010000296.1:1516-3954 GCA_035372725.1 Promineifilum sp. (SeqCode) | reverse complement strand
TTTCCCCATCTGCCGCCCTGATCCGCTGGCTGCGCTGTTGCGGGCCGCCGGGTTGGCCGATGTCGTCGTGTGGCTTATTGATGTGGCCACCCCCTTCCGCGACTTCGATGACTACTGGCGGCCCTTCCTGAGCGGCCAGGGGCCAGCGCCCGGCTACGTCGCCGCGCTGGTTGCGCCGCGGCGCGCGGCCCTGCGCGAGCGCCTCCGGGCGACCCTGCCCACCGCCCCGGACGGCTCTGTATCCCTGATCGCCCGCGCCTGGGCCGCGCGGGGCCGGCCGGTGGGCTAGAGGAGCAGACCCATGCCCCGCATCCGAGAGCTTGGCTCCTACCCCAGCGCCCTGCCACCCGGCCCGCGCAATGCCATCAGCGACGTGGCCGGCGTCACGGTGGGCCACTTCACGCTCATCAGCGGGGAGGGCGCGGCGGGCCCCGACTGGCGGCCCGGCCACGGCCCTTTCCGCACCGGCGTGACCGTCATCCGGCCCCACGGCGGCAACCTCTACGACGACAAGGTTGCCGCCGCCGTCCACACCATCAACGGCTTCGGCAAAGTGGCCGGCTTCGAGCAGGTGCGCGAGCTGGGCACGCTGGAAACGCCCATCGCCCTGACGGGCACGATGAACGTGCCGCGCGTGGCCGACGCGCTCATGACCCTGGCCGCCGAGGGCAGCCCCCACATCGGCGTTGGCTTCGCGGAGACGGGTTGGCGTGGCTATGCCAGTGTCAACCCCGTCGTTGGCGAGACGAGCGACGGCTATCTGAGCGACCTCCAGGCGCGGCCAATCGGCCTGGCCGAGGTGAGGGCGGCGTTGGCCGCGGCCTCGGCCGACGTGGGCGAGGGGGCCGTCGGCGCGGGCACGGGCACGAGCTGCTACGGCTGGAAGGGTGGCATCGGCACGGCGTCGCGCCTGTTGCCAGAGCGGGCTGGCGGCTACACTGTCGGCGCGCTGGTGCAGAGCAACTTCGGCCGGGCGGAGGAGTTGGTCATCTGTGGCGTTCCCGTCGGTCGGGTGCTGCGGCCGCCCGCGGATAGTGCTAACGACCGGTGGCCAGCGACCGGGGAAGAACACCCTTCCCCTGGCCCCTGGAACCTGGCCCCTGGCCCCTCTCTTCCCGGCGGCTCCATCATGATGATCCTGGCCACCGACGCGCCGCTGGACGCCCGCGGGCTGGGGCGACTGTGCCGGCGGGCGGCCTTCGGCCTGGCGCGAACGGGCAGTACCGGCCACGGCGGCAGCGGCGATTTCGTCATCGCCTTCAGCACCACCCAGCGCATCCCCGACCGGCCCGATTCGCCTCTGGCGCTGCGGCCGGCGCTCTATGAGCAGCCGTTGCTGGACTGGTTCGCCGCGGCCGTGGTCGAGAGCATCGAGGAAGCCATCTACAACAGCCTGCTCATGGCCCAAACGGTTGCCGGCCGCAACGGCCACATCCGCCACGCCCTCCCCGCCGCCGAAGTCGCGCGTCTCCTAAACAGGGACTAGGGATTAGGGGCTAGGGGCTAGGGGCTAGGAAAGAAGGCTCTTCGCTAGAACCTAGCCCCTAGAACCTAGCCCCTATTCTTAGCAACTTCATACGCGCCTCATCGTATACTACATGCTATGAGATGGGTCATGCGTTCCAAGATTCACAAGGCGACGGTCGTGCAGGCCGACGTCAATTACATCGGCAGTATCACCATTGACGAAGACCTCATGGACCGCGTCGGTCTATGGGCGCACGAGAAGGTGCTTGTCGTCAGCAATACCAGCGGCGCGCGGCTGGAAACGTATGTCATCCCCGGCGAGCGCGGGTCGGGCGTCATCAACATGAACGGCGCGGCGGCGCACCTGATCAAGGCCGGGGAGGAGATCATCATCATCGCCTTCGAACTGACCGACCGGCCGATCCCGGCCCGGCAAATCCTCGTCGATCAGAACAACCACTACGTCCGCGATCTATAGGTATACCATGCCACCACCCGAGGCGTTGAGCAGCCGCGAATGGGAGGTCGTCGAGCAACTGCTGGAGGGCAAAAGCAACAAGCAGATTGCCGCAACGCTTCATATTACTGTTCGCACCGTCGAATTCCACCTGAATAATGTCTACAACAAGCTCCAGGTCGGCTCCCGGACGGAACTGATCCTGAAACTACGGCAATCCACAGTTGTGAACCAGGGTGAGCTTGCTGAGAATGGAGACGCGCCCAACTCATGGGCGACATCCTGGAGAGACTCGGTCTCTCGCGTCGGCAAGGAGTTGCGAATGAAGATTACTGTGGATAAAGACACCTACAACGAAGGTGGCGCGTTGACCTTTCAGGAAGCCATCATCGTGTGCCTCACCAAGTACGCGGAGTTCGATGGGCGAGCGTCGCGGTCGGAGTTCTGGTGGTTTTTCCTGTTCGTGGGGCTTGTCAGCTCGGCGCTCGTGTACGTGAGCGAAGCCCTCGGTAGC
>DAOSMQ010000296.1:0-1416 GCA_035372725.1 Promineifilum sp. (SeqCode) | reverse complement strand
GTTCGTGGGGCTTGTCAGCTCGGCGCTCGTGTACGTGAGCGAAGCCCTCGGTAGCGTGTTTCTAATCGCCATGCTCCTGCCGCTGTTGGCCGCCGGGGCGCGCCGCCTTCGCGACGCGGGTCACAGCGGCTGGTGGCAATTGTTCCTGCTGGCCCCGGTGGGCGGGATCGTCATATTGGCCTTCCTTTGGGCGCTGCCGCCGGCCGGCGAGCTACCCGAGGAAAACCCCAACGGTGTGATAGCGGCCCTGGCGTACCGGCCCAGCTGACCGCCGGCGGCGATACCTGCCTGGCGTCTTCATGCGGCAATCGGCCGGGCGACGCACCTTAACAGGTGCGTCGCCCGGCCTTGTCGTTATAATCACCGGCCTATGATTGACGCCGCCCCCTATGTCGACGCCCGCCGCCTCATCAAGACGTTCCGCACGCCCGCGGGCGACTTCACCGCCCTCAAGGGCATCGATCTCCAGGTCAACCGCGGCGAGTTTGTCGCCATCATCGGCAAATCCGGCAGCGGCAAGTCCACGCTCATCAACCTCATCACCGGCATCGACCGGCCGACGGCCGGCGAGATCGTCGTCGGCGGCGAGCCGTTGCATACCTTCGACGAGGAGCGCATGGCTGCGTGGCGCGGGCGGAACCTGGGCATCGTCTTCCAGTTCTTCCAGCTATTGCCGACGCTGACGCTGGTCGAAAACGTCATGCTGCCGATGGACATCAACCGGCTCTACCCGGCTGCCGAGCGGCGCGACCGGGCCATGCGCCTGCTGGAACTGGTGGAGATGGATGGGCAAGCGCGCAAGCTGCCCGCGGCCGTCTCCGGCGGCCAGCAGCAGCGCGTCGCCATCGCCCGTGCCCTGGCCAACGACCCCGGCCTGCTCATCGCCGACGAGCCGACGGGCAACCTCGACTCGCGCACAGCCGAGAGCATCTTCAGCCTTTTCCAACGCCTCGTGGCCGAGGGCAAGACGATCATCATGGTCACCCACGACGAGGCCCGCGCCGCCCGCACCAGCCGCTCGGTCATGATCGCCGACGGCCAGGTGGTCAACGAGCACGTGACGCAAGCCCTGGCGGCGCTGAACTACGACCAGTTGGCCGAGGTGCAGCGCCACGTGGCCCCGACGGCCTTCGCTCCCGGCAGCGTCGTCGTGCGCCAGGGCGAGCCGGGCGAGCACTTCTACATCATCACCGGCGGCCGCGCCGAGGTCTGCGTGGAGCAGCCCGATGGCCGCACCCTGCCGGTCGATTCGCTGCGCGCCGGGCAATACTTCGGCGAGATGGCTCTGCTGGGCCGCCGGCCGCGCCGGGCGACGGTGCGGGCCGCGGCCGATACGCCCCTGGAGGTCGTCGCCCTCGACGGCGCGACGTTCAGCCAACTGGTTGAGTCCTCGGCCGACCTGCGCGACGAGTTGCA
>DAOSMQ010000295.1:0-3978 GCA_035372725.1 Promineifilum sp. (SeqCode) | reverse complement strand
TAGAACCGCGCCCGCAGCCGCGCCCGTCCGCCCCAGCCCGACGCCAGGAACAACACCCCTGCGGCCACTGGCGGCCCAGCCATGACCACCACCGTACCCAGCCCGCGCCAGCCAAAGGCAAAGACGAAGCCCACCGCCAGCGCTACAAACAGCACCCCGCCCAGCCGCGGCCAGCGCCAGGCAAAGATGAGCGCCAGCACAACGGCATAGACCGGGGCCAGATGGATAAGGAAGCCGACGACCTGCTCCAGCCTGCTGCCGCTGCCAAAGGCGTCCAGGGCGAACAGGCCGAGGAACGTGGCGTAGAGGATGGCCAACACGCGCGGACTCCAACGCAGCAACCGGAGGGCCAATCTGTCGGACATGGTTCACCTCCCCTTCAAGAATAGACTTGCACGACGGCCTGCTATGGTGTCCGCCGGGCCACGCGCATTCTCACCTCGCCCTTCGGCCGCAGGGTGATCAGCGGCGACCACGGCGGCAGCCCGGGCTCCACTGGCGACAGGCGCACGTGTTGGGCCATCGTCGCCAGGATGACCTGGGCCTCCATCATAGCGAAGAGATTGCCCAGGCAGACACGCGGCCCGCCGCCAAAGGGCAGGTAGGCGTACTTCGGTGGCGCGGCCTCTCCAGACGCCCAGCGCTCCGGCCGGAAGGCGTCCGGCTCCGGGAAGTACTCCGGCAAGCGGTGCATGGCAATGGTGCTCATGATAAGGCTCGACCCCTTGCGGAAGAAGTAGCTCTGCCCATTGATCTCCAGGGCAATCGCCTCCTGCGGCGTGCGGCCGAAGCTGAACGCGGGCGGGTAGAGGCGCAACGTCTCCTTGATGATGCTCTCCGTGATGGGCAACGCGGCCAGAAGCTCAAACGTCACCGGCGCGCCGCCGAGCACACTGTCTACCTCGGCCACCAGCCCATCGGCCACATCGGGGCGCTGCCCCAGTAGCAGCCACGTCCACATCAGAGCGACGGCCGTCGTCTCGTGTCCAGCCGTCAGCAGCGTAACGCACTCATCGATGATCTGCGCCTCGCTCATGGGCCGGCCCTCGTCGTCGCGGGCCTGCACCAGCATGGACAGCAGGTCGCCCTCGTCGCGGCCGCTCGCCTGCCGCGCGCGGATAATGTCGCGCACCAGGGCATGTAACTCGCGCAGGGCGGCGTTCTGGCGGCGGTTGGTCGGCGTCGGCACCCAGTTGGGCAGCGGGTAGGCGGCGTCGAGTTGCTTCTCGCCCGTTTCCAACAGCGCCTGCATCAGCCGGCCGATGCGCTCCGCCTCCGGCAACAAATCGACATTGAACATCGTCTTGGCGATGATGCGCAGCGTCAGGGCGGTCAGCTCCCGGCCCAGGGGCACGACCTCGCCATCGCGCCAGCGGCCGGCCATCTCGCGGGTGAAAGCGGCCATCGTTTCGGCATAGGCGCGGATGCGCATGGCGTGGAAGGCCGGGGCGACGAGCTTGCGCTGTCGCTGCCAGGCCTCGTCCTCGGCGATGAAGACGCCATTGCCCATGATGCGGCGCAGGACGTTGGTCGTGAACGGGTCGCGGTGGAGCAGGTGCGGCCGCTTGACGATCAGCTCGCGCACAACATCAGGGTCGGCCACGAAGAAGACGTCGAACCATAGCACCTTATAGTGGGACACACCCTGGGCGGCCGCCGAGCGGATCATCCAGCCGATGCGGTCGAGACTCAGCGCCCGCGATTCGCCCCAGCCCAGGCGTGTGGCCGGCAATGTCGTCTTGTTGTCGGCTGTCATGGTCACCTCGTTGGTTAAATGATACCCGCAAAGGGAGAATAGGGGCCAGTGTTTGGCGGCCATTCACCCCAACCCCGCCTATCCCCCTTCTAAAAGGTATAATGAAAGTTACTTCAGCCGCGGCGCTGGTATGGTATTGTAGGGGGTAGCAAGGAGAGTCAGTCATGTCCCTCAAAAAGCTGTTTGTCATTGGCCTGGCCATGCTCAGCGTGGCGATTCTGGTCGGCTGCTCGGCATTGTCCGATCTGAACTTCGTCACCGGCTCTGGCAACACGGTCACACGCGAGTTCGACCTCAGCGACTTCGATGAAGTCAGCATCGAAAATGCCTTTCAGGGCACAATTACTCGCGGCGACAATTACCGCGTCGTCGTCACTTTTGATGACAACCTGGAAGACCTGCTGAACGTCGATGTGAGTGACAGCCGCCTGACCATTGGCTTCACGAAGCCCACGGCCGTCACGAACGCCAACTTGAGCTACGAGATCATCATGCCCGCGCTAAAGGTCGTGGAGGCCAGCGGAGCCAGTCAGGCGCAGATCGCCGGCTTCAGTTCCGGCGACGCCCTGCGGGCCGAGGCCAGCGGGGCCAGCCGCATCGAGGGCGACATCAGCAGCGGCGACGCCGACCTAAACGCCAGCGGCGCCAGCACTATTCTCCTCATCGGCACAGGCGGCGACCTGCGCGGCGAAGCCAGCGGAGCCAGCACGCTCGACCTGACCGACTTCGTCACCGCCGACGCCGATGTGGTGGCCAGCGGGGCCAGCAGGATCATCGTCAACACAACCGGGCGGCTGGACGCTGAAGCGTCCGGCGCCTCTAACATTCAATACCAGGGCCAACCAACGCTGGGCAACATCGACGCCAGCGGCGGCAGCAACATCAACCCCCAGTAAGCCGCCGGCGCGCCCGCGACCATCGCCCACGCGGGGCGGGCCGGCGCGACCCGGCCCGCCCCTTTTTCTGCGCCAATCCGGACATTCCGCCCATAGACGCCGGGCGTGGCCGTCCCTTACAATGCGCCCATGTCTACAACCAGGTTTACAGCCAACGACTTTCGTGCTCCTGTGGTTCGTCGCTGCCTGGCGGCATTGGCCTTGCTGCTGCTGATCGCCCTGGTGGCCTGCGGCGACGACACGCCCGCGGGCGAGCCGACCCTGGCCCCGGCGTCTCAGGCAACGACCGTGCCGCAAGCAGCCGCGCCAACCGAGGCCCCACCGGCGGAAGCGACGGCGACCACGGCCCTGCCAACCGAAGCCCCGCCGACTGAAGCCCCGGCCGCGGCGACAGCCACCGCCGCCCCAACGGCGGCCGCAACTGTGCCCGTCGCCGCCGGCGAGTGTGACAACCCCTTCTTCCCGGCCGTCGAGGGGCGGGTCATGACCTACCGCAACACCGTGCCCACCTTTGGCGAGTCGGAATTCAGCCACACCTTTAGTGATGTCACCGCTAGCAGCTTCAACCTCAACATCGGCGTGGGCGACGGCGAGAGCGTCGTCCAGAAGTGGACATGCTCGGCCGATGGCCTGCTGTCGCCGGAAATGGCGCAGATGCCCGGCATGGCCGAGGGGATGACCTTCAACTACCTCGAGGCCAGCGGGGCGACGTTGCCGGCCGCCGACCAGATGACCGCCGGCCACGAGTGGACAACCCACTACGTCGTCGAGGTCACAATGCCCGACCTGGGCCAGGGGGCCATGTCTATGTCGGAGACAGTCGATCTGGTGAACACCGTCGCCGGCGAGGAGTCGGTCACCGTGCCGGCGGGGACGTTCGACGCCATGCGCGTGGACACGACGGGCACGATCGCCGTCAGCATTGCCGGCGCGCCGGCCAGCAACATCGAGATGAGCATGGCGTCGTGGTATGCCGAGGGCGTTGGTCTGGTGCGGCAGGAGATCGGCGGCATGCTGGGCGGCGAGGACACTATCGTGACTGAGTTGGTGTCGGTCGAGTAGCCGCGACATGAAAAAGACCGGCCAGGCGGGCGAGTAGCCTGCCTGGCCGGTCACGACGGGCGGATGTCCGGCGGCCGGTTAGCTGAGCGGCTCGCCCGTGCCGCCGGTGCAGGCCGCGCCGCGCTCCGGCGTATTCGGGCCAACGCGGTAGCGCTCGACGAACTGGCCGACGCGGTCGTCATCGATGCTGTCCAGTTCCAGCTGCACGCCCCAGCCGGTCATGACAATGGGGCTGCGCTGCTCCGGATAGGGACTGACCAGGAG
>DAOSMQ010000294.1:0-3980 GCA_035372725.1 Promineifilum sp. (SeqCode) | reverse complement strand
AGGATCGCGCCACAGGGGGATGGGGTGGCGATTCGGGAGAATCGCGCCACGGGGAGAATTGACGCGACGGCAGCCGGGTCGTATACTGTCGGCAAGGTGGGCAATTGCCCGCCACAGGAGGCCAGTAATGATTCGCACTGTCGCCACCAACGTGTGGGCCTTCGATTTAGAGTGGGTTCCCGACCCACCCAGCGGCCGCCGCGTCTACGACCTGCCCGCCGACATGCCCGACGATGAAGTATTGGCGGTCATGTGGGCCAACGGCGGCGCCAGCGACGACGAGCCGCAGCCCTTCCTCAAGTACACCCTTTGCCGCGTTGTCTCGGCCGCCGTGGTCGTGCGGCGGCAGCGCCCCGATGGCCGCGTCAGCGTCGCCCTGGCCGCGCTGCCCCACGTTGGCGACCCGCCCCTGCCGGAGCGCGACCTGATCAGCCGCTTCCTCACCCAGCTGGGCCAGGAAGACCCCAAGCCGCAGCTCGTGGGCTTCAATTCGCGCACGGCCGACGTGCCCATTCTGGTGCAGCGCGGCATCGTCAACGGCATCAGCGCGGTGGAGTTTTGCCGGCGGCCGGGCAAGCCGTGGGAAGGCGTGGACTACTTTGCCAAGGGCCACGACTGGCACGTGGACATCAAGGAGATCGTCTCCGGCTGGGGCAAGGGCACGCCGTCGCTGCACGAGTTCGCCGCCGCCTGTGGCATTCCCGGCAAGATCGGCACGACCGGCCATGACGTGCACGCCCTCTGGCGCGCGGGCGATATCCGCCGGATTGTCGAGTACAACCAGTTCGACGCCCTGACGACCTATCTCGTCTGGCTGCGTATGGCCCTGTTTGCCGGGCTGCTGTCGCCGGAAATCCACGCCTGCGAGGAGGAGTACGTCCGCGAGTTGCTCGCCCGGCGCGTGGCCGCGGGCGACGGCTATTTGCAGGCCTTCGCGGACAAGTGGGCGGCGCTGAACTGAGTTCGGCCCGACCGCAGTGGTCTTTCCGGCCCGCGGTGGCCTTTCGTGGGCATGGCAATCCCTGCTGAAGGAGGTGGCGCGGTGCAACTACCCATCCTCGGCACACTCTCGGCGCTGTTCAGCGACGCGGGCGACGAATTCAAGAAGCTGCTGGAGCCGTGGGCGCTCATCGCCGCGGCGGCGCTGCTGGCCCTGGGGCTGGTCTTTTTCTATCTGCCCCTGCGGGCCGGCAGCCGCGCCCTGCTGGCCTTCGAGAACTGGCCGGCGGCCTGGCAGGTGGTCGTGGCCACGGCGCTGCTCTTCGCGCTGGCCTACCTCATCAACACCCTCAGCGGTTTCTTCCTGGCCCTGGCCGGCGGGCGGCCGCTGCGTGACGTGCCCTGGCTGGGCGCGAGGCTGCGCCGGCGGCAGGCCAGCCGCTTCGACCGGCTGCTGGCCACGGCCACCACCGCCGCCGGCGAGGCCAGCGCCCGCGCCTTCCAGCGGCTGGCCTACGAGATGCCCGGCCGCGACGAACTGGCCCCGACGGCCCTCGGCAACGTCCGCGCCGCGGCGGCGGCCTACAGCGCCAACCAGTATGGCGCGCACCTCGACACCGTCTGGCCCCTCGTCGCTCTGACGCTGGCCGGCAAGGACGAGGAGTTGCTCGGCCAGCTGCGCGGCGAGCAGACGGCGACGACCTTTCTGACGACAGTGGCCGTGCTGCTGGCCCTGGTGTCTGTCCCGGCGCTGCTGCTGGCCCTGGCGCAGGGGGCGGCCGGGCGGGCGCTGGGGGCCGCGGCTCTGCTGCTGCCCGCCTATGGCCTCTACCGCGCCGCCATCGTGCGCGCGTTGGGCTGGGGGCGGCTGACGCGGGCGGCGCTCGACCTCTACCTCGACGCCACCGGCGCGAAGCTGGGCCTGCGCCCGCTGGAGGGCGAGCCGGCCGGCGCGCGGGCGCGCTGGGAGGCGGTGTCGCAGTGGTTGGCCTATGGCGGGCTGCGGCCGGGCGACGCCCGCGTGCAGATTCCGTTGGCCCAGAGCGACTGGTACAAAACCGCCGACGCGCCCGCCCCGGCCAGGCTGACCGCCGCGGCCGGCGTGGCCGCGGAGTTGCGCGTGGCGGCCCGGCCGGTGGTCGCCTACGCCCTGTTGCCCAACGGGTTGCGCCTGCCGGAGGCCGCCTACGACGTGACCGTGCTGGCCGCGCCGGCTCTGAGCGCCCCGCCCGTCTCGCCCGCGGCGACCGCGGCCCCGGCCGCCGGCGGCTTCGTCCTGCTCACCGACGCGCGCCTGCCCTATCTGTCGCCCACGATGGGCGCGCTCCTGTACCCCGACGGCACGACGGCGACTGTCAGGCCGCTCATCGCTCCCGGTGACGGTGATCCCGGCGAAAGCCGCGACGCCTACCTGTGGCCGCTGCCGGGACTGGCGGCGCAGGGCAGCGCGGTGTTGACCTACCGCGCGGCGGTGGAGACGTGGCTGCGGGCCGGGCCGGGCGTGGCTCTGCTGTCCGTGGCCCCCAACCCGTCTAACCGGCCCGACCAGCTGGCGGTGACACTGACCTATAACGGCTCGCCGGGCGGCCAGGCGATGTTGACCTGCGACCCCATCGCCGCCGGCCGCGCCGGCGCGGCGTTTCAATGGGCGGCGCTGAGCGGCGGCCTGCCCGGCCCGGCGACGTCGGTGGCCGTGGCCTATGACCCGGCCGCCCGCCGGGCCACCTGGGCCATCGACAACGCGCCGCCCGGCGACATCTTTGTGGTGCTGACCCTGACCGGCCACGGCCTCGCCTGAGCCGCGGGAAGGAGCGACGAATGACCCCCGATGAGGAACTGACCACGATGCTGACGGATTTCTTCGGGCTGCCGGGTGGCCAATGGCCGGCGCGGGCGCTGTTGCAGGTCGATCGTGCCGCGGGCAGCGTCGTCGTCGTCCAGCCGCAGCCGTGCGATTGCCTCCCGGCCGCCGGGGCGACGCTCTTTCCGGCCGACGCGGCCGACTGCGCCAACGCCGCCCGCGCCGATGCCGAGGTCTTTCGCTACGACTATCTGGCCCAGGACCCGGCCCGGCTCGACGGCCTGTCGGCGGCCGACCTGAACAACATCGCCTGCACCCTGCTGTGGCAGTCCGACGCCTCGCCGGAGAGCGCCCGGGCGGCCCACGACTTGCTGACGCGCGCCCGCGCCCGGTGCGCCGACGGCGACCCGCTGCGCGACCTCATCGACCGCAATCTGGACAAGTTCCGGCCGGTCGCGCCGGGCGTGCCCCGGCCGCTGGCCATGTTGCAGAGCGTGGTCTATGACTCCGGGCGGGCGATGGGCAGCCTGGAGGAGTGGACGATTGAGAAGGAGGGGTAGGGAGCGTAAGAGGTTAACGCCAGGGCCAGTAGCTATTGGCCTGACTTGAGACCTCATAGACCCCGTTGCCCTTGACCGGGAGCTTGCCCACGTGGGTGGCCTGGCCCAACAGCAGCCAGGGCAGCAGGTCGGCCCAGTCGTCGCTGCGATAGGCGGCCGTGCCCACGAAGCCGCCCACCGGTGTGCGGCTCTCCTTGCGGCCCGACCAGCTCCACTGCTCTACCCAGCGGACGTCGCACGCGACCAGGCGAACGCGGTCGGCGGCGGCGTGGAGGTAGTCAAGCTCGGCCCGGTCGCGCCGCACGCCGCCGCAGAAGTTGAGGGCCAGGTCGTCGATGCGATAGAGGAGGCGACGGAAGAGGACGGCGAAATCGGGGGCGCGGAAGAGCCGGTCTTTTTCCTCCAGCCGGGTGGGGCTGAGGAAGCGCAGTTGCAGGGTGTTGTCGTCCTGGGCCAGGCCGGCGCAAAGCCGGTCGGCCGCGGGGCGGATGTGGTCGAAGGTGATGACGGCCGGATTGGCGTGGACGACGGGATCGCCGGGGGCGAGGAGCTGGAGGGTGTCGCCGGTGAAGGGGTTGTGGGAGTCGATGGCCTCCAGCCGGAAGCGGCCCTGGCCGTCGCGCCGGTCGCGGCCGACGCCGACCCGACCGACCTCGGCGGCGGCGACGACGACGTAGGGC
>DAOSMQ010000293.1:0-3982 GCA_035372725.1 Promineifilum sp. (SeqCode) | reverse complement strand
GCCGGACAAGTAGCGGCTGGGGCCGTTCCAGGGCGATTGTGACTGTCCACGGGTCGGCGTTGGCACGGATGGCATCGTAGTCGAGCGCCGGCAACGGCTCGGCCAGCAACCGCCAGCCGCCGGCCAGGGCCACCGCGCCGGGAATGGGCAGCGACACAGCCTCGCCAGCCGTTAGTTGCGGCCAGTCATCGCTTGTTGTCGCCGGGCCGCGGCCAAAGTCGAGCGTCTCGTAGCCCACGACCATGACCACGCCGCCGGCCAGGGCCACGCGCCCGCCGCTGGCCCGCCCCTCGGCCAGTCGCCGCGCCGCTTCGATGCTGCGAAAGCTCAACTCCACCGGCGCGGCGGCAACAGCGGCCACTGCCCGGCGCAGCAGGCGGCGGCGCAGGGCCAGCGGTTGCTCGCGCCAGGCCGCGCGGCTGAGGGCGATGCTGGCCGGGGTTTGCCGGGCGATGGTCTGCCAGGCGTCGTCTTCCAGCGCTGATAGGAGGTCATCCTCGGCGGCCAGGAGGATACCTGCTTCGCGTAGTCTCTGGGCGGTATGAGGGGCATGAGCGGCCAACACAGGCAGTAACTCATGGCGCAGCCGGTTGCGCGTGAAGGACGGGTCGAGGTTGCTGGCGTCGGCGGCCGGCTCCAGGCCGGCGTCGCGACAGTAGGCCCCGATGTCCGCCCGGCCGATGCCCAGCAACGGCCGCAGCAGCCATAGATCGGCGTGGCCGGGCAGGGGCGCGGCCGCGGCCATGCCCCGCAGCCCGGCCGCGCCCGCGCCCCGCAGCAGGTGCATGAGGATGGTCTCGGCCTGATCGTCAGCGTTGTGGCCGACGACGACGGCCGCGGCTTCTTCGGCGTGGGCCACCGCGGCCAGGAAGTCGTAGCGGGCGGCGCGCGCCGCCGTCTCCAGCGATAGCCCGGCCTCGCGGGCCAGCGCGGGTACATCGGCCCGGCCGCCCACGTGGCGCAACCCACGTCTGGCCGCCGCCTCCGCCACCAGCGCGGCCTCGGCGGCGGCGCTGGGCCGCAGGCCGTGGTCGAGGTGGGCGACGACAAGCCGCTCGGCCGGCAACAGCTGGGCCAGGCAATCGAGCAAAGCCAGCGAGTCCGGACCGCCGGAGACGCCGACGACGAGCGACCCGCTGCTACCGGCCAGCCCGGCCGCTCCCAACGCGGCCTCCAGTGCCGCGGCGACCTGGCCGACGAAGGCGCTCATGGTCTAGAGCCTGCCCAGGCGGCAGAGGGCGTAGTCTTGCGGGAACTTTGTCCGCTGATTGAGATAGAAGTGGTAGTCGTAGAGGCGGCGGAAGTCGTCGGCGGTCATTGGGCGGCCTCGTAGAGCCGGTCGGCGAAGCCGGTGATGAGCGCGCCCTGGGCCAGCCGCGCGCACCAGCGCGCGGGGATGCCCGCCTCGCCATAGAAAGCCCCGGCCAGCTGGCCATAGACGGCTGCCGTCGTGTCGGCGTCGTCGCCCAGGTTGACGGCCAGCAGGCAGCCCTCCTCGAAGGAATCGGCGCGGTGGAAGGCCCACAGCGCCGCCTCCAGCGACCGGACGACGTAGCCACTGCCCACGATGTCTGGCGGCGAGCGGCGGGCAAAGGAACCATCGGCGATGGCGGCGATGTCGGGGTCGAGGCCGGCCCACGGTTCAGCGCCCGCGGGGCAGTAGCGCGGCGATAGCAGCGTGTCCTTCGGCTCGCCGCGCAGCGCGCCGACGATCAGCCCGCCGAGGTAGCGGCAGGCATCGACACAGGCCGGCGCGCCGTGGGTGGTGCGCGAGCTTTCGCCGCTCATGGCCACGGCGCGGGTGGCATCGGCGGCAAAGAACAGCGGCACGGTGGCCAGGCGCATGATGCTGCCATTGCCGGCGCTATAGGCGTCGGTCGATCCGGCCCAGGGGTCACCCGTCTGCTCGTAGCGGCGCAACGCGCTGCTCACGGTGTTGCCGATGTCGAAGCAGCGGCCGTTGGAGGACAAGTGGCCGTGGCGATACCAGCGCAGGTAGCGATCCATCTGGTCAGCGGCGTCGAAGCCGTCGCGTTCGAGCAGGCTCTCGGCCAGGCAGAGGGCCATTGACGTGTCGTCGGTCCATTCGCCCGCTTGCAGCCGGAAAGGGCCGCCGCCAACCATGTCGGCGACGGGCGCGAAGGAGCCTGGTGGGCTGAATTCAACGGTCGTGCCGACGGCATCGCCCACGGCCAGGCCCAGCAGGCAGCCTCGATAGCGCGCCTTGAGATCGTTCATAGGTAGGGCGGGTGGGAGTCGAACCCACACGGGTGTTAGCCCGACGGATTTTAAGTCCGCTGCGTCTGCCGTTTCGCCACCGCCCCGACAGAGAGCTTATTCTACTTTCACCGGCCCCTTCCTACAACCGAAGAGTGGAGAGTGACCAGTAGACAGTGAACAGTGAACAGTGCGACTGGCCACTGCCCACTGGCCACTTCTCTGCATTATCCATGTTCTGTCCCGCCCTTGTGCTATACTCCCGCCGACCTGTAACGGGAGGCGACATGCGACAGTACCTTGACCTGATGCAACACATCCTCGACCACGGCGTCCGCAAGGAGGATCGCACCGGCGTGGGCACGATCAGCGTCTTCGGCCACCAGATGCGCTTCGATCTGGCCGCCGGGTTTCCCCTGCTGACGACCAAGAAGATGCACCTGCGGTCGATCATCTACGAGCTGCTGTGGTTCCTGCGCGGCGAGACCAATGTCGGCTATCTGCGCGCCCACAACGTCACCATCTGGGACGAGTGGGCCGACGCCGACGGCGAACTGGGGCCGGTCTACGGGCGGCAATGGCGCTCCTGGCCCACGGCCGACGGCGGCGCGGTTGACCAGATCGCCGCGCTGGTGGCGCAAATCGACCGCAACCCCAACTCGCGCCGGCTCATCGTCAGCGCCTGGAACGTGGGCGAGATCGAGCACATGGCCCTGCCGCCGTGCCACTGCCTGTTCCAGTTCTACGTGGCCGACGGCCGCCTGTCGTGCCAGCTCTACCAGCGCAGCGCCGACGTCTTCCTGGGCGTGCCCTTCAACATTGCCTCCTATGCCCTCCTGACGCAAATGCTGGCCCAGGTGACCGGCTACGCGCCGGGCGAGTTCATCCATACTCTGGGTGACGCCCATCTATACCTTAACCACCTGGAGCAGGCCCGGTTGCAGCTCGGCCGCGTCCCCCTGCCGCTGCCGGCCATGCGCCTGAACCCGGCGGTCACGTCGCTCTTCGACTTTTGCTATGAGGACTTCGCGCTTGTCGATTACCACAGCCACCCGCGCATCGCCGCGCCCATCGCCGTCTAGCGCCGGGGAGAGACGATGACCGCGCCGCGCATCGCCTACGTCGTCGCCCTGGACGCCAACCGGCTCATTGGCCGCGACAATGCCCTGCCGTGGCGGCTGCCCGACGACATGCGCTGGTTCCGCGAGCAGACGCTGGGCAAGCCGTGCATCATGGGCCGCAAGACGTATGACTCGCTGCCGGAGCGCTTCCGGCCGCTGCCGGGGCGGCGCAACATCGTCCTGACGCGCGACCGCGACTATGTCGCCCCCGGCGCGCTCGTCGTCCACTCGCTCGATGACGCTCTGGCCGCGGCCGGCGCGGCCGAGGAGATCATCATCGTCGGCGGGGCGGAGCTGTTCCGCGCCCTGTTGCCGCGCGTCGACCGGCTCTACCTGACGCAGATCCACGCCGCGGTCGAGGGCGCGGACACCGCCACCGACGTCTTCTTCCCGGCCTTCGACGCGGACGAGTGGCGCGTCGTCTATCGCCAGGCCCACCCGGCCGACGAGCGCCACCCGTTCGCGTTCACGTGGCTCATCCTCGACCGTAGGGGATAGGGGATAGGGGCTGGGGAAGAGCGCTCTTCCCTAGCCCCTATCCCCTAGTCCGCCAACTCAACCGCCACCGCGATCCGCCCGGCTGCCAGCCGCGTCAGATGGTTCGCGTCGTCCTGCGCGGCCAGGTCGAACGCCAGGGCGCGGGC
>DAOSMQ010000292.1:0-4001 GCA_035372725.1 Promineifilum sp. (SeqCode) | reverse complement strand
CGCGGTCGCAACTGGCTACGGCCCTGCGCGGCGACTCGGCCGGCGCGCTGCCCACGCCGGCGGCCACGCCGCTGCCCCTCGCCCGCGCTGCCGCGCCGTTTGAGGCGCTGCGGCAAAAGGCCCTCTCCCTAACCCTCTCCCAGAGGGAGAGGGAACCAGACGGGGAGAGAGCGCAAAACCCCCTCGCCCTCCGGGAGAGGGATGGGGAGAGGGTTCTGCCCCGCCTCTTCCTGGCCAACCTCGGCCCGCCGCGCCAGCACAAGGCCCGCGCCGACTTCACCCAGGGCTTCTTCGAGGTCGGCGGCTTCCAGGTCATCACCAACAACGGCTTCAAGACGCCCGAAGAGGCCGCCGCCGCCGCCCTCGCCTCCGGCGCGCCGGCCGTGGCCATCTGCTCCACCGACGAGACCTACCCCGACCTCGTCCCGCCCCTCGTCGCCGCCATCAAGGCCGCGGCGCCCAACACCGTTGTCATCCTGGCCGGTCGCCCGGCCGAGCAGGTGGAGGCGCTGCGGGCGGCGGGGGTGGATGAGTTCGTCTATTTGGGGATGGATTGTTTGGCGATGAATGACTGGTTGCTGGGGCAGATCATGGAACGCGAAGCGCAAGACTAAGCCACATGGAAGACAACGACTTGCTCACGCCCATTTACCCCGGTGAGATACTACTGGAAGAGTTCCTTCAACCACTGGGAGTCAGCCAGTACCGGCTGGCAAAAGACATTGGTGTTCCCGTTCGACGCATCAATGAAATTGTGCTGGGCAAACGCCGTATCACCGCCGACACGGCCCTGCGCCTCTCGCGCTACTTTGGCCTGTCAGAGCGCTTCTGGATGAACCCGGCAAGGTCGTTACGATCTGGAAGTGGAAAAGGATCGGCTGAAGGGACGTCTGGAGCAAGAAGTTAAGGTCTATTCGACAGCAACCTAGAATGTGCAGCTAACCGTGGCACCAGGAGCAAGAACATGACCGGACTTGACGCCCTACAATCTGTGCAATACGTGAACGTTGAAGGCAAGCGCTTTGCTGTCATCGACATGGACGACTGGGAAGCGCTGGTTGAGTGGCTTGAGGACGTTGAAGACAGCCAGATTGTCCGCGAAGCGCTCATTCAACTGCAGGACGCCGACAATGATCCTCGGCGCGCCGGGTGGCTTGATTGGGATGACATCAAGAACGAGTTGTCATGAACGCCTATAAGATCTACGTCACGCCATCGGCGTGGGTGGAAATGCGCGCATTGCCAGGCCATATGCGGCAGCGCGCGAAGCAGTCTGTGAACTCCCTTTCCAGAGACCCGCGACCTGCCAACAGCAAGGCCCTGAACATTCCTGAGACTTCCTACGAAGTGCGTCGGGCGCGCCTGGATCGCTGGCGAATCGTCTATTTTATTGATGAAGAGACGCGCACCTTGAGCATCCTGACGGTGCGGAAACGTCCGCCCTATAACTACCAAGACTTGGCCGAGCTACTACGCTCGCTCAAATAGAACCCCATGACCAACCCCGACTTCACCCAACTCCCCTACCCCGCCGCCGCGCCCGCGCCGCAGTCGCTGGCCGACTGGCAAGCCGCCCTGGAGGCCGCGACCGGCCAGCCGGCGGCCGACTTCCTCTGGCGCACGATGGAGCAGATCGACGTGCGCCCGCTCTATACCGCCAGCGACACGGCCGCCCTGCCCAACTTCGACAACGCCGCCGGCCGGCCGCCCTTCCTGCGCGGGCCATACCCGACCATGTACGTCGGCCGGCCGTGGACGGTGCGCCAGTATGCCGGCTTCAGCACGGCCGAGGAGAGCAACGCCTTCTACCGCCGCAACCTGGCCGGCGGCCAGCGCGGCCTGAGCGTCGCCTTCGACCTGGCCACCCACCGCGGCTACGACAGCGATCACCCGCGCGTCGTCGGCGACGTGGGCAAGGCCGGCGTGGCCATCAGTTCCCTGCGCGACATGCAGATCCTCTTCGACGGCATTCCGCTGGACAAGATGTCGGTCTCCATGACCATGAATGGCGCGGTGCTGCCGGTCATGGCCTTCTACATCGTCGCCGCCGAAGAGCAGGGTGTCGGCCACGCCCAACTGACGGGCACGATCCAGAACGACATCCTCAAAGAGTACATGGTGCGCAACACCTACATCTACCCGCCCGAGCCATCCATGCGCATCATCGGCGACATCTTCAGCTACACCGCCGGCGAGATGCCCAGGTTCAACAGCATCAGCATCTCCGGCTACCACATGCAGGAGGCCGGAGCCACGGCCGACATCGAACTGGGCTACACCCTGGCCGACGGGCTGGAGTACATCCGCACCGGCCTGCGCGCCGGGCTGGCCATCGACGACTTCGCCCCGCGCCTGTCCTTCTTCTGGGCTATCGGCATGAACTACTTCATGGAGATCGCCAAGATGCGCGCCGCGCGGCTACTGTGGGCTAAGCTCATCAAGCAGTTCAACCCGCAAGACCCGAAGTCGATGGCCCTGCGCACCCACTGCCAGACCAGCGGCTGGAGCCTGACCGAGCAAGACCCGTTCAACAACGTCGCCCGCACCTGCATCGAAGCGATGGCCGCCGTGCTGGGCCACACCCAATCGCTGCACACCAACGCCCTCGACGAGGCCATCGCCCTGCCGACCGACTTCAGCGCCCGCATCGCCCGCAACACGCAGCTCTACCTGCAACACGAGACGGGCATCACCCAGATCGTTGACCCGTGGGGCGGCTCCTATCTGGTCGAGACGCTGACCCACGATCTGGCCCGCCGCGCCTGGGGCCATATCCAGGAGATCGACCAACTGGGCGGCATGGCCAAAGCGCTGGAGAGCGGCCTGCCCAAGATGCGCATCGAGGAAGCCGCCGCCCGTCGCCAGGCGCGTATCGACTCCGGCCAGGAGACCATCGTCGGCGTCAACAAGTATCGCCTTGACCAGGAAGCCCCAATCGACATCCTGGAAGTGGACAACACCGCCGTGCGAGCAGCAAGTGGCGCGACTGGCCGAGGTGCGCGCCGGGCGCGACGCGACGGCCGTCGAGCATGCCCTCGACGCGCTGACGCAGGCCGCGGCCACCGGCGAGGGCAACCTGCTGGAGCTGGCCGTCGCCGCCGCCCGCGCCCGGGCCACGCTGGGCGAGATTTCCGGCGCGCTGGAAAGCGTCTGGGGGAGGCACAAAGCCGTGATCCGTTCCATTGCCGGCGTCTATCGCGCCGAGTTTGGCGAACAGGACGCCATCGGCCGCGTCCGCGAGATGGCCGACGCCTTCGCCGCGACCGAGGGGCGGCGGCCGCGCATCCTCGTGGCCAAGATGGGCCAGGATGGCCACGACCGCGGGGCCAAGGTCATCGCCACCGCCTTCGCCGACCTGGGCTTCGACGTAGACATAGGCCCGCTGTTCCAGACACCGGAGGAAGTCGCCCGCCAGGCGATGGAGAACGACGTCCATGTCGTCGGCGTCAGCAGTCTAGCCGCGGGGCACAAGACGCTGCTGCCGCAACTGGCCGCCGAACTGGCCCGCCTCGGCCGCGACGACATCCTGATCGTCATCGGCGGCGTCATCCCGGCGCAGGACTACGAGTATCTCTATGAGCACGGCGCGACGGCCATCTTTGGGCCAGGGACGGTGGTGCCGGTGGCGGCGGAGAGAATCCTGACCGAACTAGCGAGCCGCCTGGGCCAACCCCAACCCTAGCGTGGCGCGATTCTCCGAATCGCCATAGTGGCGCGACTCTCCGAATCGCCGTAGTGGCGCGACTCTCCGAATCGCCATAGTGGCGCGACTCTCCGAATCGCCGTAGTGGCGCGATTCTCCGAATCGCCGTAGTGGCGCGATTCTCCGAATCGCCGTAGTGGCGCGATTCTCCGAATCGCCGTAGTGGCGCGATTCTCCGAATCGCCGTAGTGGCGTGATTCTCCGAATCGCCGTAGTGGCGTGATTCTCCGAATCGCCGTAGTGGCGCGATTCTCCGAATCGCCGTAGTGGCGCGATTCTCCGAATCGCCGTAGTGGCG
>DAOSMQ010000291.1:0-4001 GCA_035372725.1 Promineifilum sp. (SeqCode) | reverse complement strand
GTCTTGCAGCCCGACGCCGGGGAGACGCACCACTGGCTGGAGCCGCTGGCCGTCCCCAGTAACGGTATCGAGGTCGAACGGCGTTGGCAACTGGCGCGCGACATGGCTGGCCAACCGGTCCTGTGGATTCAGCGCCAGCGCCGGCCCCTGTTGTCGCCGCCGGGGCGGCGGCTACGGTTTGACGTGATGGTGGAGGCGGTGGAGGGAGTGGCATGATCGCCGGCCAATAGCCTGGAGCGCAACCAGCGCAGCAAACGTTAATGTTGGTTGTAAGAAAAAGCCACTAGATTACTATTCAGGCAAACGCAGACCGAACGTTTACGGAATTGAGATAACCCGTGTTGTCACCGCTTGCGCGGCTTTCCCCGACTCAGGCAACTGTACCGTGTTGAAAGTAAACAGCCGTCGCGCTACCGACATCCGCCGGTAGTCTATCGCTGTGTTCCGATTGCCAACCGTTGGGTTAGCGCAGGCCACGGGGCCATCATTTTGCCGGTATCGGATCGTAAAATAGTGTGCGTGCGCCAGCGTGTCGAGCGACGCGAGGGGGCGCACAAGGAGTTATTACGTTGTTAGCAACGGCTGAAAAGACTACATTGATCACTCCCTATGGCGGGAAGCTGGTAGACCTCATGGTTCCACAGGCGGAACAGGCCGAACTGCGGGCCTACGCCAATACGCTGCCGTCGATTCGCATCTCTGAGCGCGCTGTATGCGACCTGGAGTTGCTGGCTACGGGGGGCTTCTCGCCGCTCGATCGCTTTATGAGCCAGGCCGACCACCAGAGTGTGCTGGACACGATGCGCCTGACAAACGGCTACTTGTTCCCCATGCCCATTCCCCTGCCGGTGGACGCGGAAGACGCGGCCCGTATCAAGATCGGCGCGGACATCGCCCTGCGCAGCCCCGCCAACGAGCTACTGGCTATCCTCAATGTTGAGGAAGTCTACGCCTGGGACCTGGATGAGGTTGCCCAGAAGGCATTTGGCACGACCGACCTGCGTCATCCCATCGTCGCTGAGATGCACAACTGGGGCAAGTACTACGTCTCCGGCCCGATGCGCGTCTTGCAGCTGCCCACCCACTACGATTTCCGTGCCCTGCGCTTTACGCCGGTCGAGACCCGCGCCAAGCTGGAGCGCTTCGGCCACCACAACGTCATCGCCTTCCAGACCCGCAATCCGCTGCACCGCGTGCACGAGGAACTGACCAAGCGGGCGACGATGGCGAAGGACGGCGTCCTGTTGCTCCACCCCGTCGTCGGCATGACCAAGCCGGGCGATGTGGATCACTTCACCCGTGTGCGCACCTATAAGGCCCTGGCCCAGCACTACTACGACCCCGACCGCATCCTGCTGTCGCTGCTGCCGTTGGCCATGCGTATGGGCGGCCCGCGCGAGGCGCTCTGGCACGCCATTATCCGCCGCAACCACGGCGCGAACTTCCTGATCGTCGGCCGCGACCACGCCGGCCCGGGCAACGACTCAAACGGCAAGCCGTTCTACGGCCCCTATGACGCGCAGCAGATGGTCGAGAAGTACTCCGACGAACTGGGTGTTGGCGCGGTGCCCTTCCAGATGCTGGTCTACCTGCCCGAAGAGGACCGCTACGAGGAAGTCCACAAGGTCACCAAGGAGACGAAGACAGCGTCGATCTCTGGCACGCAGGTGCGCGAGCAATACCTGCAAGTCGGCCGGCAGTTGCCGGAGTGGTTCACGCGGCCGGAAGTAGCCGAAATCCTGGCCGAGACTTACCCGCCGCGCCACCGCCAGGGCGTCTGCGTCTGGTTCACCGGCCTGCACAATGCCGGCAAATCGACGACCGCTGGCGTGCTGACGACGCTGCTGCAAGAGTACGGCCGTAATGTGACCCTGCTGGACGGCGACGTCGTGCGCACCCACTTCTCTGAGGGCCTGGGCTTCAGCAAGGAAGACCGCAACGACCACGTCCGCCGTATCGGCTTCGTGGCCTCCGAGGTCGTGCGCCACGGCGGCATCGTCATTTGCGCCGCGGCCAGCCCCTATCGCTCCACGCGCAACGAAGTCCGCAACACCATCGGCGGCGAGAACTACGTCGAGGTCTTCGTCGATACACCGCTGGAAGTCTGCGAGCAGCGCGACACGAAGGGCCTCTATGCCCGCGCCCGCCGCGGCGAGATCGTTGGCTTCACGGGCATTGACGACCCGTATGAAGCGCCGCAGCACCCGGAGCTGACCATCGAGACGCTGAGCCACAGCCCGGAAGAAAATGCCCGGCTGGTGCTGAACATGCTCATCGAGCAGGGCTTTGTTCGCACCGAAGCGCCGAACCTGCACGATAACTAAAGCCCTATCCGGTTGCCGGCCGCGAACAATGCGCCGGCCGGCGACCGACCCACTTTAAAACGCAATCACGACAACGAGGAAACAAAACCCATCATGACCCAAGAATATCCCGGCTACGTTCTGTGGATGACCGGCCTTTCGGGCGCCGGCAAGACGACCATCGCCCTGCTTCTGGAAACGGAATTGCAGGCCCGCGGCTGCAAGTTCGAGCGCCTTGACGGCGACGTCGTGCGCGAGAGCCTGACCCGCGACCTGGGCTTTAGCAAGGAAGATCGCGACAAGAACATCGAGCGCGTCTCCTTCGTGGCCAAGCTGCTGTCGCGCAACGGCGTCGGCTGCGTCTGCTCGTTCATCTCGCCCTACCAGGCCGTCCGCGACATGGTGCGGGCCGGCACGACCAACTTCATCGAGGTCTTCATCGACGCGCCGCTGAATGTGGTCATGGACCGCGACGTGAAGGGCATGTATAAGAAGGCCATCGCTGGCGAGATCAAGAACTTCACCGGTATCTCCGACCCGTTCGAGGCCCCGGCCAACCCGGAAATCCACATCCACACCGACCAGGAAACGCCGGCCGAGAGCGCCCAGCGCATCCTGACCTACCTGGAAGAGCGCGGCTTCATCCCCGTCCGCGAGGCGGCATTCGCCTAGACAGTCGGGTAGAATTGGCAGACGGCGACCGGGACGCACACGCGCCGGTCGCCGTTTGCGTTTATGCTGACCATTCGACAGGCGCGGCGCGACGGCCGCGCCCAACTCCACGAATCGCCCTCGCCGGCGCTCGACGCCCGGCTGCTGCTGGCCCACGCGCTGGGGCGCGATCACGCCTACCTGGCAGCCCACGACGACGAGGCGCTGACAGCGGCGCAGGCAGCCGCCTACGCCCAGCTGCTGGCCCGCGCCGCCGCCGGCGAGCCGATCCCCTACCTGCTCGGCCGCGCGCCCTTCTTTGGGCTGGACTTCGCCGTCTCGCCGGCGGTGCTCATTCCCCGGCCGGAGACAGAGCAACTGGTCGAGGCGGCCATTGCCTGGGGGCGCGGCCGTGGCCCGCTGCGCGCTGTCGATGTCGGCACGGGCAGCGGTTGCATCGCCGTGGCCCTGGCGCGCGGGCTGCCGGCGGCGGCCGTGGCCGCGGTGGACACGTCCGCGGCGGCGCTGGCCGTGGCCGCCGTCAACGTCGCTCGCCACGCGCCCGGCGGCGTCGCTCTCATCCGCGGCGACTTGCTGGCCGCGGTTGCCCCTCGCCTCGACCTGATCGCCGCCAACCTGCCCTACGTGGCCCGCTCAGAGTGGACGGCGCTGCCCGATGGAGTAAAATCCTACGAGCCGGCTCTGGCTCTGGATGGGGGGATAGATGGCCTGGACATCATCCGTGGCCTCTTGTCCCAGGCCGCCACACGCCTGCGGCCCGGCGGTCTGTTGTTGCTGGAAATCGGTTGGCGGCAGGGACCGGCGGCAGCGGCGCTGGCGCGGGCGCATTTCCCGACGGCGCGCATTGAGGTGCGGCCCGATTTCGCCGGCCACGACCGCTTCGTGGCTGTCCAGACCTGAGCCGGACAAGGGACAACCAGTACTGTGCTGTTATGTCAAATCGTCAATCAGTGACCACCCTGCGGCTTGACGCGGACGACCCGGCGGCTGTCGCCCTGGCCGCCGAACACCTGCGCCGTGGGCTGC
>DAOSMQ010000290.1:0-4043 GCA_035372725.1 Promineifilum sp. (SeqCode) | reverse complement strand
TCAAGTCGGCCATGGGCAGCGGCGACCCGGCCGGCATGACCGCGGCGGCCGAGCGCCTACAGCAGGCGTTACAGTCGGCCGGCGCGGCCATGTATCAAAATCAGGGCGGCCAGCCAGACGCGGAGTCCGGCTCTGGCCCGGCCAATGACCGCTCCGACGAAGACGTTGTTGAAGGCGAGTTCAGCGACGCCAATTAGAGCCTCGGTTCCAGGGGCCAGAAAGACATCGTTCCTTTCTGGCCCCTGGAACCTGGCCCCGATGCCCTACCTATGGCTGTCAAGCGCGACTATTACGAAGTCCTGGAAGTCTCCCGGACAGTAACCAAAGACGAACTCAAGAAGCAATACCGCCGGCTGGCGCGTCAGTACCACCCGGACGTGAACCCTGAGCCGGAAGCGGCTGAGCGCTTCAAGGAGATCAGCGAAGCCTATGAGGTGCTGTCCGACGACGACAAGCGCTCAGCCTATGACCGCTTCGGCCACGCCGGCGTTGGCAATGGCGGCTATGGGGGCTTCGAGCAGGGCTTCGGCGGGTTCGCCGACATCTTCGAGGAGTTCTTCGGCACCTTCAGCGGGGCCGGCGCGGGCAGGGGACGCCGCCGGCGCGGGCCGCGCAAGGGCGCTGACCTGCGCTATGACCTGACGATCACGTTCGAGGAGGCTATCTTCGGCGTCGAGCGCGAGGTCGAGTACCGCCGCCCGGAAACGTGCACCACCTGCGGCGGCAATGGGGCTGAGCCAGGCACGAAGCCCATCGCCTGCACCACCTGTGGCGGCACGGGCGAGGTGCGGCGCGTGCAGCAGTCGATCCTGGGCCAGTTTGTCAACGTGGCCACCTGCGCCACCTGTGGCGGTACGGGCGAACTGATTCCGAACGTCTGCCACGAGTGCAACGGCCGCAAACTGGTGGAGCGTACCGTCACCAAGAAGGTCAAGGTTCCGCCGGGGGTAGACAGCGAGACGCAGATTCGCCTGACCGGCGAGGGCGGCGCGGGCCTCGACGGCGGGCCGGCGGGTAACCTCTTTGTCGTGCTGAACGTGGCTCCGCATGAGTACTTCCAGCGTCGCGGCGACGACATCCTTCTCGTGCTGCAAATCAATGTCTCCCAGGCGGCTCTGGGCGACGAGATCGCCGTGCCGACGGTGGACGGCGAGACGACGCTGGCAGTGCCGGCCGGCACGCAGTCGGGCAAAGAGTTCCGGCTGCGGGGGTTGGGCGTGCCCAAGCTGGATCGCAGCGGCCGCGGGGCCAACATCGGCCGCGGCGACCAACTGGTGGTTCTGCAGGTCGCCATTCCCAAGCACCTGACGCCGGAGCAGCGGGAACTCTTCCAGCAGCTATCGCGCACGCTGGGCAAAGAGGTGACGCCGCAGAAAGACCGGGGCATCCTGGGTCAGGTTAAGGACGCGCTGAGCGACCTGTTTGGATAGAGGGCGATGTACTGGCTGGAGATTTGCATTCAAACCGATGGCGAGGGGGCCGAGGCCGTGGCGGAAGTGCTGCGGCCTTTTGCCTATCAGGAGAGCGTTGTCCTGGAACAGCGTGGCGACGAGACCAATCTCGACCCCAACGCGCTGGCGCCGGAGGTGACGGTCAAGATCTACGTGCCTGAAGACGACGATTCGCCGCAGCTGCGCCGGCGCGTGGCCGAGGCGCTCTATCACCTGAGCCGCCTTTACCCGCTGCCGGAGCCAACGTTCCGCGAGTTACAGGATGCCGATTGGGCCAACGCCTGGAAAGAGCACTACCGCCCGTTCCGGCTCGGCCGCCGCCTGCGCATTCGCCCCACCTGGCTGGCCCACGAGCCGGATGACGACGCCCGACCTGACGACGTAACCCTGGTGCTCGACCCCGGCATGGCCTTTGGCACAGGGTTGCACCCAACAACACAGAGCTGTCTGCGGGCGCTGGAAGACCTGGTGGAGCCGGGCGTGACCGTGCTCGACGCCGGCACGGGGTCGGGTATCCTGGCTATTGCCGCGATCCGGCTGGGGGCCTCGGCCGTGACCGCCTTCGATACCGATGCCCTGGCCGTCCGGGCGACGCTGGACAACGCCGCGCAGAACGGCGTCGTCGAGCGGCTGCGCGTCTGGCGCGGTGAGCTGGACAGCGTCCGCGCCGAGGCTGGGCCGGGGCCGTGGGACATCGTTGTGGCCAACATCCTGGCCCCGGTCATTATCGGCTTGTTGGGCGAACGCGGACTCTTGGAATATGTAGCCCCGGATGGGCACCTAATCCTGAGCGGGATTATCGATGAGCAGGGGCCAGACGTAGAGGCGGCGCTAAGCGCTGCCGGGGGGCAGGTGCGCCGGGTTATCACCGCGGGCGATTGGGTGACGTACGTCGCCGGCCATCGGCAAGGATAGCCGGCCCGACGGTTATCTCGCCCGCGGGAGAACGCGGTGGGGCTGGGGCGGGCTAGGCTTCGGCCGTCGGCACGTTGCGACGATAGCGATAGGTAATGCGCCCGCGTTCCAGGTCATAGGGAGTCATCTCGATCTGCACACGGTCGCCCAGGAGGATGCGAATGTAGTGCTTGCGCATCCGCCCAGAGAGATAGGACAACACCTTGTGGCCATTGTCCAACTCGACCATGAACTGCGTATTGGGCAGAAGTTCGATAACCGTGCCTTCGACCTGTAGCTTGTCTTCCTTATTAGCCATAAATCCCTTGAAAATAAAGCAGAAAATAAACTCAAACTAGACTGTCTCGGTTTCCGCCTCGTCGGCGTCTTGCAGCGGGGTGGCCTGGCCGGTGGTCTCGTCGTCCTCGGCTTGCGCCTGCGAGCCGGCCGCCGGTTCTTCCCCTGCTTCCATCTCAGCCGCCTCTGCGGCGACATCGTCAATACGTTCCATCAGACGATCGACAGCCTCATCGGCGGCCTCAAGCGTCTCCTCGGCCGTCGGGGCGTCGGCCGTCGGGGCGTCGTCGGCCATTTCGGCCACGGCTTCTTCAGTCTCGGTCTCGGCCATGGCCTCAGTTTCCTCGGCTTCAGCCACGACCTCGGTCTCTTCCACCGACGTCGGGGCCTCTTCGACACTTGTCTGGGTCATGGCCACGTCTGCCGGGGCCACGTCTGCCGGGGCCACGTCTTCGGCCGGAGCCGCTTCCGGAACGCCCGTTTCCACCGCCGCCGGGGTCATGGCCGGCGCTTCGGCTTCGGCCTCCACCCCGGCCGGGGCGGCCTCTGTCATTGTCTCTTCCACGGCCGGGGTTTCGGTCTCGGCCGGCTGCTCTTCCACGCGAGCGGGCACGCGGGCGGCCGCGGCAACCTCTTCTTCCTCGCGCCGCAACGCCTCGGCCAGTTCCTTCTGGGCCATCCACTCGATCTGCTCGGTCGGCGTCACGGCCTTCAGGCTCAGGCCAATGCGCTGCCGCTTCTGGTCGATGCTGACGATGCGCAGCAGGTGCACTTCGCCTTCCTTAACCACCGAACGCGGGTCCTCGACGGGGTTGCGCGACAACTGCGAGACGTGCAGCAAACCCTCGACGCCCGGCTCGATCTCGGCGAACGCGCCATAGTCGAGAATGCGCGTGACCTTGCCCTCGATGAGTTGATTTTGCGCGTAGCGCTGGGCCACGGTGTCCCACGGGTTGGGCAGCAGTTTCTTGCGGCTCAGGCTGATGCGGCCCGACTCCTGGTCGACGCCCAGCACGTAGACCTCGATCTCGTCGCCCAGCTTGACGACCTCACGCGGATGATCGATGCGGTGCCAGGACAGTTCGGAGATGTGTACCAGACCGTCGGCCCCGCCCAAATCGACAAACGCGCCGAAGTCGCGCATGCCGCTGACGCGGCCGCTACGAACGTCGCCCGGCTTGAGCGTCTCCATCAGTTCGCCGCGCTTCTTCTCCTCCCACTCCTTTTGCGCCTCGCGCTGCGACATGACCAGGCGGTGGCGCTGGCGGTCGACCTCGATGATCTTGACGCCAATCATCTCGCCGCGCAGGCGGGCCAGGCGTTGCTGGCGGCGGCGCTCGCCCATGCCGGGCGTCACGTCGCTGAGGTGGGAGATGGGCACAAAGCCGCGAATCCGGCCGT
>DAOSMQ010000289.1:0-4048 GCA_035372725.1 Promineifilum sp. (SeqCode) | reverse complement strand
GGGGGAGGCAGAAGAGGGGGGGAGGGGGGGTGCAGGGGGGCTGGGGAGACGTGGCGATTCCCAGCAACGTGGCGACGGGGGCGGGGGCGGTGAAGGGGGCGTTGAGTTCGATGGCCAGGGGCGGGGCGGTGAATTGGCGGTCGGGCGCGGTCACGCTGATCTCGCCCAGGGGCAGGCCGTTGAGCGTGAAGCGATAGCGCCCGGTGGCCAGGTCGCGCGGCAGGCTGAGCAGGTGCTGGCCGCGCAGGAAGCCGCCGGCCGGCCAGTTCTCGGCCGGCAACCCCGCGCGGATGGCGGGCACGTCCCACGCGCCGCGCGGCGCGCCGGCCTCGTCCAGCAGTTGCAGCCGGACGCGCGCGCAGTCGCCCGGCCCGTCGCAGGTCAGGAACAGCGTCAGCAGGACGGCATCGCCGGGCGCGGCCGCCGCCCGGTCCTGGTTGTAGCCCAGCAGGCGCAGCCCCGTGTCCGGCACGGCGGCGTCCCGCGTGTATTGCGCCTCCGGCGGCTGCGCCCGGCGCGGGTTGACCACCGTCGCCCGGCCAATGACCGCCGTTGGGCCGAGCACCACGCCACTGCCGCTATCGCTCAACGTCACTGGCTGGAGCGTGGCCCTGTCGAACAGGGTCACGACCACGGCATAGTCGCCCGGCGGCGTGCCGCTCAGCACGCGCACCTCGCGGCTGTCCCAGCCCCATTCGCCGGCGGCCCACTGCCGCGTCGGCGGGGCGTCCTCGAAGACGCGCGGCCGTTCCGTGCCCTTGACACTCCAGACCAGTCCGTCCGCGTCCTCCAGCCAGACCTCGGTCTGATAGTCGGCCGTGGCCGGGGCGACCAGCCGCCAGGCCATGTCGATGTCGAACGTCTCGCCCGCGACCGCCTGGGCCACGGCCGGCCGCGCCCCTTCCAGACGCATCTCGGCCGAGCCAATCGCGGTCACTTCCTCCGCCCGCAGCCGTGGCCCGGCCGCGGCTCTCAGGGGCGTGCTGGCCCGGTCGATGACCAGCGCCTTGACGGCCAGCAGCGCCAGGGCCAGCAGCGCCAGCGCCGCCCACGCACGCCAACGCAGTCGCGCTGCGTGGCCCGTCGCCCACGCGGCGCGAGCCGCCCGCCTGCGCCGGCCTACTACGGCCACGACGACCACGCCCACCCCGGCCAGCCCGCTCAGCCCCACCAGCGCCAGCCGCAGCGGCGTCGCCCCCCAGCGCACCTCGACGCGGTGGCTTCCGGCCGGCACGGGGAAGGTGATCAGCCCCGACGGCGTCTCGGCGGTAATGGCCACCGGCGCGCCATCGACGCGGGCCGACCAGCCGGGGAAGGCGAAGCTCAGATAGCGGGCGGTGAAGGCCGTTGGCGCGTCCACGGTCAGCCCCACGCCCTGCCCGGCGTAAACCACGTCGCTGAGCGTCGCTCCGGGCGGCAGCGCGGTGGCGTCGAAGCGCTGGGGCGTGCGCCCGGCGGCGAAGTCGGCCTCCAGCGGCGAGCCGGCCGGCCGCTCCAGCACTGTGCGCGGGAAGTAGCTGCCCTCCGGGTCTACGCCGACCAGGCCGGTGGCCCGCTCATAGGCGTGGACGGTCAGGATGGTCGGGAACGGCTCCTCGGCGCACAGGCGCGGGTAGAGGTTGGGCACGGCTTCGAGGAGCAGCGCGGCGACGGCGACGACGAGACCAACAAACGATAGACGCCGGCGGTCGGCGGTCAGCCGTCGGCCGTCACTCCACGGCACCCCGGCCAGGAAGGCCACCGGCAGCGCCGCTCGGCCGACGAAGCGCCACGGGAATTGCACGAAGTCGATCAGCGGCAGCCGCGCCCACACCGGCCGGGAGATGGACAGGGCCATAAACAGGTAGACAGCCGTCGCCGCCAGCATCAGCCCGATGTGGAGCCGCTGCTCGCGGGCGCGGCTGTCCGCGCCGCGCCCCCACAGCAGGCCGGCCGCCCCCAGCGCGGCCAGCAGCGCCGGCGCCCAGCCCAGCCGCAACCGCAGCGGCGGGTTGACCAGCGTCGGGTCTTCCGGGGCGACGGGGGCGAGGATTTCGCCGGCGGTGGCAAAGTTGAAGCGCCAGTCGTTGTTGCGCGTCGTCGTCGAGCGCTCCAGCGTCACCTCGTCCATTTCCAGCACGGCCCCGCCGGTGTAGAAGAAGGCCAGGCCGAGGCCGAGGGCGAGCAGGGCGAGGGCGCGGAGGAAGGGGGTGGGGGAGCGGGGGGGCAGGGGAGCAGGGGAGAACTCTTCGCTCCCCCGCTCCCTCGCTCCCCTGCTCCCCTGCTGTCCAAAGACGGCCAATGCTACCAAGTACACCAACAGCGTCGGCGCGAAGATGAACGTGGAGATGTTGTGGCTAAACGACAGCAGCGCCAGGCCGAGCGCCCCGGCCAGGAAGGCGCGGACGGAGCCGCCCAGCACCCAGCGCCGCCCGACCCACAGCAGAAACGGCAACAGCGGCAGGGCCAGCGACTCCGGCGCGTTGCCGCGCACGAGGGCGTCGACCAGCACGTAGGGCGCGGCCATGTAGGCCACGGCCGAGACGACCGCCGCCCGTGCCCCCAATACGTCGCGCGCCCACAGGCCCATGAACACGCCCGCGGCCAGGATGGTCAGGGCATAGAACAGGTTCGAGGCCGCCGGCAGGGCCAGCCCGGCCAGATGGGGCAGCAGCACGGCGTAGAGCGGCGCGGCCTCGCGGAAGACGAAGAAGGGATAGCCGTAGCCGAAGGCCAGATCGGGTATCCAGCGCGTCAGGTGGATGCCGTTGCCCCACGCATGGGCCAGGGCGGCGACGCGGTGGTAGTGGAGATGGCCGTCGTGGGTGCAGGGCACGGCCGCGCCATTGAGCAGCGGCGTGATCAGCGGCAGGCCGAGCAGGAGGATGAGCAGCAGCCAGGCGACTGTGGCGCGGCGGGAAGAAGCGCGCCGGCCGCCGGGCGGGCTGCTGTCGGCGTCGATGGCGGTCACAACCGCGAAGTATGGCCCATGCGCGGCGAACGGGCAACGCCGCGCGGCAGGTTGGGGGCTAGTCCCTAGTCCCTATCTCGGGGCGGGCGTGACCAGCATTCCGTGGCATGCACACCCTAGACGCCGGCGCGATTGCTGCGCCGCTCCAGTAGCAGCGCGTCGCGCCAGACGCCGTGGAGTTGCCCCAGCCGCTCGCGCCGGCCGACGACGCGGAAGCCGAAGGCGCGGTGCAGCGCCAGGCTGGCGGCGTTCTCCGGGAAGATGCCCGCTTGCAGCGTCCACAGGCCGGCCTCCTCCGACGCGGCCACCAGCCCGCCCATCAGCAGCCGGCCGACGCCCTGCCCCCGCGCCGCCGCGGCGACATAGATGCTGACCTCGGCCACGCCCCTGTAGACCGCCCGCGACGACACCGGACTGAGCGCCGCCCAGCCCAGCACCCGCCGCCCGCGCCGCGCCGCCAACCGGCAACACGGCAGCCGGGCCGCGTCCCACGCCGGCCACTCCGGCGCGGCTGTCTCGAAGGTGGCATTGCCCGTGGCGATGCCTTCCTCGTAGATGGCGCGCACGGCCGGCCAGTCGGCTGGCGTCAGCGCTGCCAGGCGCGGGCCGGTGGGGCGGGCGGTCGGGCCGGTCGTGGTGTTCAGGCGGTAATCCAGGCTCATGGCTTCTTCTCCTGTAAAGAATTTCAACGCAAAGGCGCAACGGACGCCAAGACGCAAGAAGAAAAGGACTTTGCGTCCCTGCTTCTTAGCGTCCTTGCGTTAACCTCTGCCAGGGCGCAACGGACGCCAAGACGCAAGAAGAAAAGGACTTTGCGTCCCTGCTTCTTAGCGTCCTTGCGTTAACCTCTTTGCGTTAACCTCTTCTCTTCCTCCACCAGGCACGCGCCCAGGATGGCGACGGCGGCGTCGATGTGGTCGCGGGTGACGATGAGCGGCGGGGCGATGCGCAGGGTGGTGTCGCCGGCATTGATGATCAGCAGGCCGCGCTGCCGGGCCGCGGCGAGAATGGGAGCAACGGCCGTCTTCAGTTCCACGCCGACCAGCAGCCCCTCGCCGCGCACCTCGACGACCAGCGGGCTGGCCAGGGCGCGCAACC
>DAOSMQ010000288.1:0-4061 GCA_035372725.1 Promineifilum sp. (SeqCode) | reverse complement strand
ATCAACGACAGCCCCTTCGCCGGGCGCGAGGGCAAGTACGTCACCAGCCGCCAGTTGCGCGACCGGCTGATGCGTGAGTTGGAGAGCAACGTCGCCCTGCGCGTCGAGGACATGGAGCGCGCGGGCGAATTCCTGGTCAGCGGCCGGGGCGAGCTGCACCTGGCCATCCTCATCGAGACGATGCGCCGCGAGGGCTACGAGTTCGCCGTCGGCCGGCCGGAGGTCATCTTCCGCGAGTCGCCGGAGGGGCGGCGGGAGCCGTTCGAGCAGGTCTACGTCGAGGCGCTCAACGACTATTGGGGCGGCGTGGCCGAGATGCTGGGCAAGCGGCGCGGCCAGATGCTCGACATCCGCTATGGCGAGGACGGCACCGTCTATGCCGAGTACAGCGTGCCCACGCGCGGCATTTTGGGCTTCCGGCAGCCGTTCCTGACGGCCACGCGCGGCACGGGCGTCTTCCACGCCCTGTTCGACGCTTACCTGCCCTATGCCGGCGACATCGACCACACCGAGTTCGGCTCGCTGGTGTCGCTGGAGAGCGGGCCGGTCAGCGCCTACGCGCTGGAGCACCTGACGGCGCGAGGGACGTTCTTTGTGCGGCCGTCGGTGGACGAGGTCTATGGCGGCCAGGTCGTCGGCGAGCACATCCGCGACGAAGACCTGGTCATCAACGTCTGCCGGACAAAGAACCTGACCGGCCACCGGGCCAAGCCGACGGCGATCATCGAGGCGCTGCCGTCGCCGCGCATCCTGTCGCTCGATGAGGCCATCGAGTACCTGCACGAGGACGAACTGCTCGAGGTCACGCCGGCGTCGCTGCGCATCCGCAAGATGGAGCTAGACCACAACCTGCGCATGCGGGCGGCCAAGCGGGTCAAGTACGCCGAATAGCGGCCCTCGCGCTGTGGTATAATGCCCTCATGGCTACGCCGCCTATCGACAAGACCCTCTTCGAGCGCCTGTTGCAGGCCGACGAGTTGGGCATCCGTCTGGAGATCGTCGGCGGCCTGCCCATGTGGGAGGCCAGCCCCGTTCTGCGCCATCAGGAGGCCGTGGATCGCATCCGGTCGTCCATCCGGCGTCCGGCTCCGCAGTCGGGCGCGGCCGGTCGCTGCGACTGCTATCATGCGGCGGACGTCTACGTGGTCTTCCCCGATGGCTCGTTGAAGCGGCCCGACATCGCCGTCTATTGCCGGCGGCCGGAAGAGTCAGATGAGGCCATCACACTCTTGCCAGAGGCGGTGATCGAGATCATCAGCAAGGGCTACGAGGCCAAAGACCTGGAGATCGGCCCGCGCTTCTACCTGTCTCAGGGTGTCAAAGACGTGGTCGTCTTCGATCCGCACACGTTGCTGGTGCTCCACCTGACGCCGGCGGCTGTCGAGCGCCACGTTTCGCCGGTGGACATCACCCTGGCGTGTGGCTGCGCCTGCCGGGTCTAGCCGCGCCAACGGGCGGCGGCCGGCCCGATGACAACAAAAAGCCCCGCCCGGGCGGTCGCGACCGGGCGGGGCTTCACTACATCGCCGGTTCGATCAACCGGCGCGGGGAGGAACTACGGCGCAGCGCTGATCGGCGCGCACTGATAGTTGGCGGCCATGCCCACCAGCGTGGCCGAGTCGCCGTCGAAGCCATCGATGGTCGGCGACGGCGAGTAGACCGTGATGACGATCTGGTTGGTGCCCGCGGGCACATTGGTCAGGGTGAAGGTCATCAGGTTAAGCAGCTCGCCGTTGCTGGCTTTGGTCGGCTTCTGCGTCTGCGAGACGTTGCCGGCTGTCACCGTCACCCACACCGGGCGCGCGTCCTTGTCGTTGTCCACAAGGGCCAGTTCGACGTTAAACGTCGTCGGGCCGAGCGGCGCGGGGATGGACACGTTGATCACGCGGGTGGGCGTCCAGCCCTGGGCGGTATCCCAGTACACTTCGCCCTCGGCCGGGGTGAAGGTGTCCCAGACGTTCACATAGGTATTGGTGGGGTGCTGATAGGTGGCGTAGACGACGAAGGCCCGCGGAATGTGGGTCTTGATGCCGCTCTTCTGCAGGAACCACTGGCCCTTCAGCCAGGCTGGCGGTGTGCCCGCGTCATAGACATCAGCGCCATACCAGAAGTTGCCGAACTGGTGCTCAATCGGCGCGGTAATGGTGTTGACTTCGACGTAGTTATTCTTGCCGGGCATGATGAAGCGCACGTACTTCGACTGACCGGTGTCCTTGGCCACCATCTGGCCGTAGAGATCGACCAGGTTGGCGGAGTTGGGCAGGGTGATCTTCAGTTGCACCTTGTGCTTCTTGGGGTTGCCCATGCCACCGCCCAGCAGGTCGGTGTACTGCGAGCTGGCCGAGGGCAGCGGGCAGGTGTTGGCCGGCGGCGGGGTGTAGACGTTGGTGAAGGTGCACACCCAGGCGTCGCCATCGGCCACGGTGATGGACGACGGATTGACCGTCTCCACTGGCGTGGTCGCCGTGTTGTCGCACGTGGCGCTCTGCTGCGACCAGCCGCTGGGCAGGTTGATCTCGGCGATGGTGTAGTTGCCGGCTTGCAGCGGCGGGTTGGTCACGTAGGGCGCGCTGGCGTCGGTCAGAGTGACGTTGGTCGCGCTCCAGCTCACGTCGAACGTGAACTGCGTCGCGCCGCCGCCGGCGGCCACCTTGTCGATGCTGATCGTCCCGCCAACGTAGCACGGGCCGTCCAGATCGCTGCTGTAGAGCCAGGGGGTGAAGTCCACCTCCGTGCTGACCGTGTCGCCCGTGCCGGAGCCTGCGCCCGACGGGCCGGAGGCATCGCCCCACCAGTTGCACGTGCCGTCGGTCTCATTGGGATCGACCGTGTCGGCGTAGAAGCCGTCGGTGTTGCCAACGATGCTGTTGCGATTGACATCGACGTTGCTGAACGTCGAGGCCGCGCAACCGCCGCCGGTGCACTCGTAGACGACCACGCCCGTCTCCCAGTTGTGGATGAGGTTCTTGGTGACGGTCACGTTGATGTCGAGGCTGCCATAGCCTGCGTCCGTCTCCACGCCCACGCCGCCGGCCGAGTTGTTGCTGGTGAAGGTGTTGCCCGTCACCAGAACGGTCTGCACCGCGGCGGGGGGGTTCGGGCCGACGCCGGTGGCCGCGGCGGCGTTCCCATCGGCATCGAACGGCGAGGGCACGCGGCCCGGCGGCGGCGCGTCGACGACGATGCCCCAGAAGCCAGGCGAACCGGTGCCGGCGGCCGTGGCCGTGACGATGTTGTTCTTGTGCGTGCCGGAGGTATCGATCACGTTGATACCGATCTGGTTCTGTGTCACCGTGTTGCCGTCGGTGTTGACCGTGCCGCCCTGGTAGAGCAGCATGCCTGTCGATGTGGCCGTGAACGGCGCGTAGGAGTGGCCGGTGATGGTGTTGCCATTGATCTCGGCCGTGGCCCCGCGCGACACCTGGATGCCGTTCTCGGCGATGTAGCTGATCGGGCCGTCGCCAGTGATGGTGTTGCCGGTGATGTTGGCGCTGGAGCCGGTGTTGTCAACGATGACGCCCGTCTTCTGATAGGTGCTGATCTCGTTGTCGGTGATGTCGGCCGTGCCGCTCGTGCTCCACAGCTGGCGGCCGACGCCGATGGCGTTGCCGTTCTGGCAGCCGCTGAGGCCGGTGTCCTTGATATCGACGACTTTGTTGTCGTGGATATTGGCATACGCGCCGTCGCGGACGAAGATGCCGTAGCCGATGCTGCCGCAGCCGGATGGGCCGGGGCCGGTGACGGTGAACTCACTCATCTCCACCTGCACACCCGCGCCGGTGATCTTGACGATGATCGAGTCCTGCGTGCTGGTGTTGGGCAGGGTCGCCGGGGCCTTGATGAAGGTCGTCGCCGGGCCGTGGCCCAGCAGGGTCATGGTCTTGTTAACCGTCACCTGCTCGACGTAGGTTCCGGGGAACACTTCCAGCAAGTCGCCCGACACCGCCTTGCCCACGCCATACTGCTGGATGGCGCTGTAGATGCCGGCCACGTTGCGGAAGAAGTCGTAGGGCGCGGGGTTGCCGGAGGCGGCGTCCCAGCGTCGCGGCTGGCCGCTGGGG
>DAOSMQ010000287.1:0-4082 GCA_035372725.1 Promineifilum sp. (SeqCode) | reverse complement strand
TTGGTGCGCTTCGACTACCACGCCAACGCCGACGGCGTCACCACCCAGGGGCGCGTCTATGAGTTCCAGCCCGACTTCTACGTCGGCAGCAAGGACACGGAACTCGACTTTGCCCTGGTCAAGATCAAGGGCGAGCCGCTGGCCGAGCGCAAGATGCAGCCGGGCGACGAGGGCCTGGGCTATCTGGAGCTGCTGCGGCGCGGCCGGCACCGCGGCTACTTGCTGCTGGCCCCGCGCATGCTCGTCGAGCACGAGCGGGTCAACATCATCCAGCATCCCAACGGCAACCCGCAGAAGGTTGTGCTGACCCAGAACTACGTCCTGGCCGACATGACCGCCGACCGGGTGCACTACCTGGCCGACACGCAGCCCGGCTCATCCGGCTCGCCGGTGCTCAATCGCTACTGGGAGGTCGTCGCCCTGCACCACAGCGGCGGCGCCCACCCGCCCCAGAAGGCCAGCAACAACCTGCAAAAGGTGTTGAAGGGCCTCTACAAGTTCAACGAGGGTATTCCCATCCGGGCGATCCTGCCGAAGATCGAGCGCTACTTGCCCACCAAGTGAGGCGCAAGTGGTCACTTGGCCGCGAGCAGTATCCAGCCGGCAGAATGAGTGATCCAAGTTAGGCGGGTCTGGCGGCCGTCCGGTCGCCAGGCCCCATCGCGCAGGAGACAACCAAGTCATGGGACGTCGCATCATCACCCCGTACACCCTGGAACAAACCAAAGGCACCGACCCGGCCCAGTCGCCAGTCTTGCGCATCGATAGCTACTTCGACCGTGTCATCAAGAGCATTCCCGGCGATGTGGTCGCCGGCTGGACGGCCATCCTCGGCCTCTTCGGGGCCACGCCCGGTTTGGTCGCCGGCGTCACGACGACCAACATCCTGTGGATTTTGTGGGCGTTGCTGACGATCATCACCTTCTTCTGGACCTACCGGCAGACGCAGCTTCAGGGCGTGCAGCCGGCCTGGACGCAGGTCTTTGTCTCGACGTTCGCTTTCGTGGTGTGGGTGCTGGCGCTGGGCGCGCCGTTCAATACGCTCAGCTTCTATGACACCCGCCTGGCGGCGGCGGTGCTGATCGTCTTTACGCTGGCTGTCGGAGCCATCCAACCGCACGAGTAGGGGCAAGCCCTGTAGGGGCGGGTCTAAGACCCGCCCCTACCCAAAGCCCTACCCGTCAGATGGTCGCCATCACCCGGCGCAGGTCTTCCAGATCGGGATCGACGCGGTAAGGCTGGGTCTTGACCAGCTCGACGCCCTTCATCGCGCCAACCACGTCCTTCAGGCCGCTGCCGGTGTTAAGCACGACGATACGCTCGTCGGCCGACACCAGCCCCTGCGCCACGGCCTTGATCAGCCCGGCGTAGGCGGCCGCGCCAGCCGGCTCGGCGAAGACGCCGCTGCCACGGGCCAGCAGGGGAATAGCGGCCAGAATCTCATCGTCCGACACAGTAACGTAGGCCCCGTTGGTTTCCACGACGGCGGCCATGGCCTTCAGCCGGTCGCGCGGCAGGCCGGCGCTGATGCTGTCGGCCACCGTCTCGGCCTGGATGGGCGGCTTGGTGAACACGTCCTCGCCCCGCTCCCAGGCCTCGGCCAGGTAGTTGCTGCCCGCGGCCTGCACGCCGATGAGGCGCGGCAGCCGCTCGATCCAGCCCAGGGCCATGAGGTCTTTCAGCCCCTTGTGCAGCCCGCCGATGATGCAGCCGTCGCCGACGCTGACGAAGATGGCGTCGGGCGCGTTCCAATTGAGTTGCTCGCAGATCTCCAGCGTGGCCGTCTTCTTGCCCTCGCTCATGTAGGGGTTGAAGCCGGTGTTGCGGTTGTACCAGCCGTAGGCGTCGGCCGCTTGCAGGCACAGCTCGAAGGCGTCGTCATAGGTGCCGCGCACCAGCATCACCGTTGACCCGTAGGCCAGCAGCTGGGCGACTTTGGCCGCCGGCGCTTTCTCCGGTACGAAGATGACGTTGGCCTGGCCGACGCTGGCGCAGATGCCGCTGAGGGCGGCGGCGGCGTTGCCGGTGCTGGCCGTGGTGACGATCTTCGCGCCGCGCTCGCGGGCCTTGACGACGGCGATGGCGCTGGCGCGATCCTTGAAGGAGGCGGTCGGGTTGCGGCCGTCGTCCTTCACCCAGAGGTGGCGCAGGCCCAGCGACGCGGCCAGGCCCGGCGTCTCGTAGAGTGGCGTCCAGCCGATTTGCAGCGGCGGCAGGGGCGAATCCGGCTCGATGGGCAACAGCGGCCGGTAGCGCCAGATGGAGTGGTTCTCGTCGCGGCGCAGGCTCTCGCGGCTGATGCGCCGGCCGATCAGGTCGTAGTCGTAGACGACATCGACAATGCCTTCCGGCCCGAACTCCGGGTCAACGTAGTCGATCTCGTCCGGCCGAAAGGTGTGGCCACTGAGGAGGCTTCGGAGGTGTAATACGTGATCCATATTGTCAAGTCGCAGGCTAGGCCACGAAGTGCGTGCCGGTTTCCCCGGCCAGCGCGCGGGCGATGTTCGCCGGGTCGGTGACGATGGCGTGGTGGCCGCCCGCTTCCAGGAAGTTGATGATGGCCTGAATCTTGGGGGCCATGCTGCCTTTGGCGAAGTGGGTGCCTTCGGCCAGGTATTGTTTGGCCTCGGCCAGCGTCACGCGGTCGAGCCAACGCTGCTCCGGCTTGCCGAAGTTGAGGGCTACCTTCTCGACGGCCGTGCTGATGATGAACGTATCCGCGCCCAGCCGCGTGGCCAGCAGCGACGAGGCGAAGTCCTTGTCGATGACCGCGGCGATGCCGCGCAGGTGGCCCTGGTCGTCGGCCACAACGGGGATGCCGCCGCCGCCGACAGTGATGACGATGTGCCCGGCGTCGATGAGCGCCCGGACAGACGGCTCCTCGACGATGCGCATGGGCAGCGGCGAGGCGACCACGCGCCGCCAGCCGCGCCCGGCGTCCTCGGTGCAGTCCCAGCCATCGACCTCAATGCGGCGCTGGGCGTCTTCTTCGCCCATGAACGAGCCGATCGGCTTGGTCGGGTTCTGGAAGGCGGGGTCGTTGGCATCCACTTCGGTCTGGGTGACGAGGGTGACGACCGGCTTGTCGATGCCCATGTCGAGGAAGTGGTTCTGGAGGCTCTGCTGGAGGGCGTAGCCGATGGCCCCTTGCGTGTCCGCGCCGCACACGTCGAGCGGGACCTCGTGCAACTCGTGCGCCGACAGCTCACTGCGGCGCAGGATAAAGCCGACCTGCGGGCCGTTGCCGTGGGCCACGGCAACGTTCCAGCCGGCCTGGATCATCTTGGCAATGTGCCCGGCTGTCTCATAGGCCGCGTCGTACTGGTCTTCCACTGACTGGTGCTTCTTGTCCTTAATCAACGAATTGCCGCCGATGGCAATGACGGCTAGTTTTTGGGTCATGGGGTTCTCTCTTGTGGGAAATAAAAAAGGAACCACAGATGACACAGTCGGAACTGGGCCATCTGTGGTTCGGTCTCTCAGGAACGCATTGTCAGGGCCATGACGGCCTTCTGCGCGTGCAGCCGGTTCTCGGCCTGGTCGAAGACGACCGAATTGGGGCCGTCCATGACCTCGCTGGTGACCTCGATGTCGCGGTCGGCCGGCAGGGGGTGCATGTAGACGGCGTCTTCCTTGGCCAGCGACATCAACTCGTTGTTGGTGATCCAGTGCTTGTACTGATCCTGGATGCGCTTGCCCTCGGTCTGGTCGTCGGTGACCAGCAGTGGCCCCCACGACTTGGCGTAGACGACGTCGGCATCCTTGACGGCCTCGGTCATGCCGTTGGCGTCGCTGATGACCTCGAAGCCGGTCTTGTACTTGCGCGCCTGCTCCTGGGCCTGGGCCATGATCTCCGGCATGAGCTTGAACTCCGGCGGGTGGGCCAGGACGACATCCATGCCGAAGCGCGGCAGTTGCAGCACGAGCGATTGCGGCACGGAGATGGGCTTCAGGTACGACGAAGCGTAGGCCCACGACACGACGACCTTGCGCCGCCGCAGGTCACGCCCCTTTTTCTCCATGATGGTCATCAGGTCGGCCAGGCACTGGAAGGGGTGATAGATGTCGCACTGCATGTTGAG
>DAOSMQ010000286.1:0-4084 GCA_035372725.1 Promineifilum sp. (SeqCode) | reverse complement strand
CGGCCGGGCGCGGCGGCCGGGCCGGCGGCGCGGCCGGTGGCGGTGTCGCGCCCCAGACGGGCGGCACGTAGGTAGCGTAGCCGGTGGGCGCGCCACAGTGGGGGCAACTGGTTGAGGTGGCCCAGCCCTCGGCGCGGATGGGGTCGCTGCCTGGCCGCGCGTCGCAGACGATCACCGCGTCGCCCGTCCGCAGCCGCTCGCCGGTGATGGGGCAGGCGCGACCCAGCACGACCGGCGGCGAGGTCGAGTCAAGGGTATCGTGGTGGTGGCCGGGTGGAAGGGTGAAGCTGGTCATGGGATTGCGCCGATAATACTCAATTTAGTGGCCGGGGGCCAGTCGAGGAGGGGCCAGGAACCTGACAGGTGGACGACCAAACGGGCCGCGCACCTGTCAGGTCTTTGGTCGGGCCACTCCTTGTATATTTCTATGACGCAATGTGTTATACTATTCTCACGACGCGGCTTTCCGTCGCGCGATGTCCTGTGGTCTGCGCCCGGCGGCTGCCACCGGGGGCGAAGGAAGCGCAACATGAGCGTTCAACTGGCCGGTAGGGAAACCAACGGCGCGGCGACGATGCCGGACCCTGTCTATGACTACGTGATCATTGGCTCCGGATTCGGCGGCAGCGTTTCCGCGTGGCGATTGACGGAGAAGGGCTACTCGGTGCTGGTCATCGAGCGCGGCAGGCGCTGGTCGGCCGAAACCTTCCCCAAGACGAACTGGAATGTCTTCGACTACCTGTGGATGCCGGCGCTGCGCTGCTTTGGGCCACAGGGGTTGAACTTCTTCAAGGACATCTGGCTGCTCAACGGCTCTGGCGTGGGCGGCGGCTCGCTCATCTACGCCAGCACCCACCGCATCCCACCGCGCCGCTTCTTCGAGGCGGCCGAGTGGGGCGAGCTGGCCGACTGGGAAGCGGAGTTGATGCCCCACTACCACACCGCCAACCGCATGTTAGGCACGGCCACCAACCCCTGCCTCTGGCCGGCCGACCACACCCTCAAGGCTATCGCCGACGACCTGGGTCAGGGCGACACCTTTGAGGCCACGGGCGTGGGCATCTACTTTGGCGAGCGCGGCGTCACCGTGTCCGACCCCTACTTCGACGGTGACGGCCCCACGCGTACCGGCTGCCTCCACTGCGGCGGCTGCATGGTCGGTTGCCGCCACAACGCCAAGAACACGCTGGACAAGAACTACCTCTACCTGGCCGAGCGCTATGGGGCCGAGGTGCTGCCAGAGCGCAACGTCCGCGTCATCCGGCCGCTCTATGGGGCACAGGCCGACGGGGCGCGCTACCAGGTGGAGTATGAGAAGATCACCGATTGGGGCCGCAAGCGGCGCGGCGCGGCGCGGGCGCGCAACGTCATCGTCGCCGCCGGCGTCGTCGGCACGGTGGAACTGCTGCTGAAGTGCCGCGACGAAGACCGGACGCTGCCGCGCCTGTCGCCGATGTTGGGCGAGCACGTGCGCAGCAACAGCGAGGCGCTCATGGGCGTGACCGCCCGCGGCCGCGAGCAGGACTTCGCCGAGGGCGTGGCCATCAGCTCCCACTTCTGGGCCGACGAAGTGACCAGCGTCGAGCCGTGCCGCTATCCGCCCGGATCGGGCTTCATGCGCACGCTCATCTGGCCCCTGGAGGGCTACGGCAACGAGGGGACGACGTTCGCCGGGCGGCTGTGGGCTTCGCTGCAACATCTCTTCCGCAAGCCGGGCGACTTCCTGCACACGCGCCTGCTGCCCCACTGGGCCGAGCGCGACACGGTGCTGCTGATCATGCAGACGGTGGAGAACAAGATGGCCTTCCGGCGCGGGCGCACGCTGTCGGTCGGCGGGCGCAAGGGCGTCTACACCGAGCGCGACCCGGAGGACCCGATCCCGGCCTGTGTGGACGCCGGCAGCGACGTGGTGCGGCGCTTTGCCGAAAAAGCGGACGGCGTGCCCTGGGTGGGGCTGAACGACCTGCTGGGCATCCCCAACACAGCCCACATCCTCGGCGGCTGCCCCATCGGGGCCGACGAGCAGCGCGGCGTGGTCGATGTCCACCAGCAGGCATTTAACTATCCCGGCCTCTACGTGGCCGATGGCTCCGTCGTGCCGACGAACCTGGGTGTTAACCCCAGCCTGACCATCGCCGCCATGACCGAGCGGGCCATGAGCTTCATTCCCGCGCGGGCCGAAGCGCCGGCCGTGGCCCCGCTGCCCTATCCGCATGGCGTGACTGTAGACGGCAAAGCCATTGCCACCGAGCTGGCCGCCAACGGCAACGGCAATGGCGAGGTTCCCGCCTGGCGTCGCTACGCGCCGCTGCTGGCCCTCTTGCTGCCGCTGTTGCCCGTGTTGCTGGCGCTGTTCGCGTTCATGCGCAAGAAGTAGGCTGAGACTCATTACGAGGCAACGATGGACCCGAGAAGCGATTGCATCGACTTTATCAACCCGGCGACGGGCGAGAAGTTCGGCGAAGTGCGCATGACGACCGAGGAAGAGGTCATGCTGGCCCGCCGCGAGATGGCCGCGGCGCAGTCTACCTGGGCGGCCAAGCCGCTAAGGGAGCGCGCGCGCATCGTCAAGCAGTTCCAGCGCGTGGTCATCGACGCCGCCGACGAACTGACGGCCATTGTCAACCAGGACCACGGCAAGAGCCGCGGCGACGCCCTGCACGAGATCGTCATGACGGTGGACAAAATCCACCAGTACGCTCGCCTCTCGCCCAAGTGGCTGGGGCGCAGGCGCATCCCGCCGGGCCTCTACTTTTTCCGCCGCTACTACACCGAGCGTGTGCCCTATGGCGTCGTCGGCATCATTGGGCCGTGGAACTACCCCATCGACCTGATGCTGCCGCCGATCATTGCCGCGCTGCTGGCGGGCAACACTGTCGTGGTCAAGCCGTCGGAAGTGGCCGCGGCAACGGGGGTGAAGCTGGAGGAACTGTTCGGCCGCGTGCCGGAACTGGCCCCGTTCGTGCGCTTCGTCCACGGCGACGGCCGCGTCGGCGCGGCGCTGGTGCGCAGCCAGCCCGACCTGCTCTTCCTGACCGGCTCGGTGAAGACGGGCCAGATCGTGGCCAGGGCGGCGGCCGAGAACATGACTCCCTTCCTCTATGAGCTGGGCGGCAAGGACCCGATGCTCGTTCTGGAGGACGCCGATATCCAGGCCGCGGCCCATTGGGGCGTCTGGGGCGCGTTTTACACCACCGGGCAGGCTTGCGTGTCGGTTGAGCGCGTCTACGTCCACCACAAGGTCTACGATGCCTTCGTGGCCGCGGTGCTGGAGGAGACAGCCCAGTTCAGCGTCGGCTACTCAGCCGACATCGACAACCCCTACCGCATGGGGCCGCTGACCTTCCAGCGCCAGTGTGACATCGTCAACACCCATCTCCACGACGCCATCGACAAAGGCGCGCGGGTGCTCATGGGCGGCCGGCAGACGGGCATGTTCATCGAGCCGACGGTGCTGGTCGACGTCGATCACACCATGAAGATCATGACCGAGGAGACCTTTGGCCCGGTGCTGCCGATCATGAAAGTCTTCGACGACACCCACGCCATCCAGATGGCCAACCACAGTGACATGGGTCTGAGCGCCTACATCTGGAGCCGCGACCTGAACCACGCCAAGCGCGTGGCCGAGCAGGTGCAGGTGGGCGTGGTCAACATCAACGACACCATGTCGCACTACCCGGTGTCGCTGCTGCCGTTCGGCGGCGTGAAGATGTCGGGCAACGCGCGCACCCACGGCGCGGGCGAGGTGACGCAGTTCACTCATACCAAAAGCTACGCCGTCGGCGCGCCGCCGCACCCGCTGGACCCGGCGACGATGGTGCGCTATCCCGGCCACTACCGGCTGGGCAAGGCCATCCTGGGGCTGTTCTTCGGCGTCACGCCGCAGCAGCGCGTTGAGCCAGTGTTAGACTATCTGCGGGAAGATCCCACCGGACAGGTCGTGACACGGGCGGCCGCGGGGGTGGGCGCGGCGTCGCTGGTCGGGTTGGCCGTGGCGGCGCTGATTCGCGGCAAAAAGTAACCCCGGGGGCCGGGGCGTTGGCCACCAGATCCAGGTAATCCACCTGTGTGCCGGGGTGGG
>DAOSMQ010000285.1:0-4103 GCA_035372725.1 Promineifilum sp. (SeqCode) | reverse complement strand
CGGCCGCCGCGCCGGCCGCGGGCGCGGAGAGCGCCGGGAGAGGGAAGTCCGCCTTCTGTCCGGCGCTCTTTGTTGTCATCGAACGGGGATGGACGCAGATCGGTAGAGACGCGACGGCGACCGGTGCGCGTCGCTACGCGATCCGCGTTCTCGTGCTCAGGTCTACTCGTGTGTGTAGTAGATGTGGATGCTATCGGGAACACCCGCAACCCCTAGGTCGTCCCAGAAACTCACCAGCGGGCCGCGGTACATGCCGCCGTTGTAGCTGCTGAACTCGAAGATGTCGCCCGCGCCGCCGTCGGCCTCGTCGGCCTGGAAGGGGCCTTTGGTCAGGAAGTTGAACCGCCCGGAGGCAGCGCGTCCCTCTTCGTGGGCCAGGCCGACGAGAGCATTGCGCGGCAAGCCTTCGGCCGAGCCGTCGTGGTAGAGGAACCAGTAGCCGCTGGTGTCCTCGCCGATGCTGCTGGCGCAAAAGCCCAGAATGTCCTCGCCGCCGCCGGTCAGCCAGCCGCCCCACTGGTCGCGCACGCGGTAGTTGCCCACCGTGCTGGCCCAGCCCAAGGCGACACAGTCCCGGTAGGGTTCTGGCCTGTCCTCGTCGAACAGGAATAGAGCGTCAATGCGCTCGCCCGGCTCGGTCAGGCCGACATCGGAGCCATCGAAGACCAGCCAGAAATTGGTATAGATATCCTGGGTGCCCTCAACCCAGTCCGCGCTAACGATATCATGGGGCTGCACCTTGCCCACGCCGGGCACGCGCAGCGTCCTGGTGAAGCTCAGATAGATGGTGCAGCGCGGCTCGGTCGGGCCGCATTCGTCGTGAAGAGCATTGATGTCCGCGCCGGCGGGCAGGCCGGAACCTTCGCCGTCGAACCAGGGCAGCCAACAGCGATGGCGGGCGAAGTAGAGCACCGCGTCGCCAACACCGTAATGGACAGTTGGCGCGTCGCAGCCGGGACTGACGCTGCCGGGCCGCGTGAAGGCCACCACCGGGTCATCGTCCGGCCCAGCGATGTCGTTTGGGCCAACGCCACCATCGTTGGACATCATCTGCAACCAGCGCCCGCTGCCCCCGCCCACGGCCGCCGCCGGCCGCGCCCAGGCGCTCACCAGGAACAACGCCACCACCAGCGCACCCACCCCCATTGCCGCTTGTGCCACTCGTCGCGTACTCATCTAGCCTCCAGCCATCGTACAGGATGAGTACAGCATACTCAGGACGAGCAGGTGGCGACAGGCTATTCAGTGCTCATTATTGGGTCAATTTGCCCTGGTCGCGCGGCTGGGCCTGACTTGCTTCGGCCGCGGCCTGGTGCAGCACGCGCTGAATCACCTCTGGCGGCTGCGCGCCGCTGAAGGCCAGGCGCTCGTTGAAGATGAAGAAGGGCACGCCGCGGATGCCGGCCCGCCGGGCATAGTCCACATCGGCCCAGACTTCGGCCGTTCCGGCGGTGGTGGCCAGTTGGGCCACCACCGTTGGCCCGTCCAGCCCGGCGCGCTCGGCCACCACCGCCAGCGTCGCCACGTCGCCAATATCCTCGCCGCGGGCGAAGTAGGCCTCATAGAGGGCGTCGAGCACTGGGCCGCGCCGCGCCTCTGGCGCGAGGTAGACCAGCCGGTGGGAAAGCAGCGTATTGGGAGCGCGCTGGATGGCCTCGAAGTTGAAGCTCAGGCCGACGGCCGCGCCCCGCTCGCGCGGCGCGGCGAAAAAGTCCTCCAGGGCCACCCGCCCGCCGCCCTTGGCCAGCATGTGGTCGCGGAAGTCGCGCCCCTCTGGCGGAATGGTCGGGTCGAGGAAGAAGCTGCGATAGCGGACGGTGACCGGCTCGGCCGGCGACCCGCCCCAGCCCGCCAGCGCCAACTCCAGATGCCGCTTGCCGATGCGACACCAGGGACAGACGGTGTCGGAAAAGACGTCAATGTGCATTGTCGTTCTCCGGCGGCTCAGTTGGTCGGGCCTAGCAGAGAGGGCAGGAATAGCTGATAGGTGAACGTCTCCTCGTCGTCGGTGACCACCAGGCTATCGCCGCTCAATTGGCTAGGTCCGGCGTGGCTATAGGCGGCCGAATCGAAGCGCCACTGGCCGGCCAGCACCGCCTGCGCCGCCAGGTCAACGATGCACGTATCGCCAGCGGCCAGGGTCATATCACGCAGAGAGAACTCTGTGCCGTTGGCCGCGCGGGTCAGCGTCGGCCCGCCACAGTTGGCCGAGGCCTCCGGCGGCCCGTCGAGCAGAGCCAGGCCACCGGGCAGTTGTCCGTCCAGGCCCAGGTCGAACAGCGCCTGGGCCGGGTTGGCGTTGCTGAAGGTCAGGCGCAGATGGACGAGGTCGCCCACTGTGGCCGCGCGCGGGGCGAAGGCGACAGCCAGTTGCGGCGTCAGCAGCCCGCCAACGACGCGCACAGGCACGGGGTCGGCCCCGGTCAGCAGGGCGATTTCCTCTTCGCGGCGGCCATAGCCGTTGGGGTCGAAACGCACCCACGCCCGGCAGCTCTGGCCGGGGGCCAGCACGTCGCCGCAATCGCTGTCGCTGATGATGAACGACGGCGCGCTCTCGATGCCCAGCACGTCGGCCGGGCCGTGGCCGAGGTTGGTGAAGCGCACCACCTGGTCGCTGCCGCGGCCGTCTGTGGCCATGCCCAGATCGATGGCCGGCGAATCGGCGACGATCTCGGCCGCCGCGCCCTGGCCCCAGAGGTTGATATCAATGATGCCCTGGCTGTTGAGCACGTTGAGGATAACGGTGTCGTCGCCGAAGTCGCGCGGCCGGTAGCTGATGGTCACTTTGCACTCGGCCAGCCCGGGCAGCGATTCACCACAGTTCGTCTGATAGTCGAAGTCGATGTAGGGGTCGTCGGTGATCCAGGAGTAGTCCCAATTGACGATGGGGATCGAGGGGTCGAAGTTGTGGAATGTGACCGTCTGCCGGATCGTGTCGCCGACGCGCACCGGGCCGAAGTCAATGGCCCGCGGCGTGACGCCCTGGCCTGTGCCGGCGATGCCGGTATACGTGCGGCCCTGTAGCTCGATCTCGATGGGGCCGGCGTCACTCTGGGCGGTCCAGAACTTGTGGAAGACGCCGGCGTTCTCGGCGGCGAAGTCGAAAGTCATGTGGCACGACTGCCCGGGTTGCAGCCCCGCCGCGCACTGGCCCAGCCCGCCGGTGAAGGGCACGCTGACCGGTTCGGCCCTGAAGCCGCCCACGGGCACGCCGCCAATGTTGGTGACGACGACCACCTGAGGTGGGAAGGCGCTGCCAACCAGGCCTCGGCCAAAGTCCAGCGAGCGCGGGCTGACGGTGATCTCCGGCGCGGCGGTGCGGCCGCGCAAGACCACGTGCCACGGCCCGGCGTCGCTGTCGCCATTGGCCTCGGCGGTGAAGTCGCCCGCGGCCGTTGGCGCGAACGAGAAGGTGAGCCGGCACGACGCCCCGGCGGCCACCACGCCGCCGCAGGTGTCATAGTCGATGCTGAAGGGCTTTTCGACCTCGCCGCCGCTGAGGGTCATCGGCGCCGTGCCCAGGTTATGGACGTCGACCTGGCGCTCGACCCGGCCGTCGATGGGCACGGAACCGAAATGGATCTCCAGTGGGCTATACCACAGGCTGGGCACGGGTATTTCGTCTGCGCGAGCGGCAACGGACATAGCCCCAAACCCCAGGAAGGTCAGAACCAGTACACCCAGCCGCCACACACGGAATATGCTTTTCAAAAGGCGCCTCCGTATGCCTGGTCGTGTCGGACCATGATTATAGGCCAAAACGGCGATGGATAAAAGCCGCAGTCGCCCGCACATAGGGCTTTGCCAAAGTCACGCCCGGCGCACCGACCTGACAGGTGGACGTGCCATTCGTGGCCGCCCACCTATCAGGTCAATGGTCGCTCGACAACTGTGGCAAAGCCCTACGCCCGCACAGATGCGCCCGCGCGTCCGGGCGCGCCCCGGTCAACTACCGCCGCGACTGTGCCGGCAGCCCGCCGCGTTCCTGCCCGCGGAAGCCGCGCGAGCGATAGAGACTCTTCTTCGGCGCGGGCCGCTGGCTCTCCGGCGCGAAGCTGCCGTAGTCGAAACCTTCCAGTCGCCGCCGCTCGATGGGCTTGCCC
>DAOSMQ010000284.1:0-4122 GCA_035372725.1 Promineifilum sp. (SeqCode) | reverse complement strand
CGATGCGGCTGGGATAGCGGCTGAGGAACTTGCTGAAGGATGTGTCGGTATATTGCAGCCGGCCGAAGCGCCCCTCACTCAGCTCGATCATGCGTTCCTTGACGACGCTGGCCCGCACACGCTCATCGCCTACCAGGAGACTATCGACGGCCTTGGCCAGGAGTACTTCGGTCTCGCTGTCGTTCAGCGGCGGCGCGGGCAGGAGATCTTCGTAGTAGATATACTCGTCGCACAGGCTCATCAGGTTTTCGCTGGTCGTGTGCCGCAGGCCGATGCCGATGACATGCTTGCCGCGCCGCCGCAGAGCGTGGATGAGCGGCAGGAAGTCGCGGTCGCCGGTAACCAGGACGTAGGTGCTATATTGTTGGCCATCGACCAGGGTATCCATCGTATCGACGACCATATACATGTCGATAAGGTTCTTGCCGAAGTTGTTGAGGGACACGGCCGATTGCATGGTGAAGCCGGCGGCGGCGATATCCTTCATCAGCTTCTGGTCTTGGCGCAGGTTGCCGGAGTAGGCGCGGCGCAGGACGACCCGGCCGCCGGTGCGCCGCTTGATGTCGTCGATGATGAGGTTCACGTCAAAGCTGAGGTTGGCGTCGCGCGCGCCAATTACCAGGTTGTCGAGGTCAAGAAAGATGGCGACATCATTGGCCATGGGTGATTTGTCCTGAAAGGCCCGGCGGGTTACGCGTGTCGCGTCGTCGGCTGGCTGTTGTTCTTCTATGGGTCGATTCTAAGCCTATTCCGGCGGACTGGCAACGGAAAAGGCGACCGATGTTTCACGGGAAACAGAAGCCAATGTTTCACGGGAAACAGTGCCCTCTCTTGGCGTTGCCCGGCAAACGTGCTACGATGCGCTATCGCGCCGTCGCGCCTAATCCCGGCGGCCGCAAGTGCGATGTCTGATCCCATCCCCGTCTGCGACTACGAAGGCTCCGACTACCACGCCCGCTTCTGGCAGAATCAGGGGCGCGACTACGAGGACCGCGCCGAGCGCGTCGCTCTGCGGCGGCTGATGCCGCCGCGCGGCGATACGCTGCTCGATGTCGGCGCGGGCTTTGGCCGCCTGGCCGATGAGTACGCTGGTTATCGCCGCGTCGTCCTGTTCGACTACTCCCGCTCTCTACTGCGCGAGGCTCGCCAGCGCTGGGGCGATGATCCACGCTTCTTCTATGTCGCCGGCAATTGGTATCATCTGCCCTTCGTCGATGATCTGTTTGAGACGCTCGTCCAGGTGCGCACGCTCCATCATGCCGCCGATCCACCGGCGCTGTTCGACGAACTGGCCCGTGTCGCCCGCGCCGACGCCGCTTACGTGCTCGAATTCGCCAGTAAGCACAACGTCAAGGCCATGCTACGCTACTGGCTCGGCCGGCAAACGTGGTCGCCCTTCGACCCCCAACCGGTCGAATTTGTCGCCCTCAACTATGACTTCCACCCCGATTGGATCCGCGAGCAACTGGCGATGGCCGGTTTTGCGCCCGGCGACATGTTGACTGTATCCCACTTCCGCCTCGGCCCGCTCAAGCGTCTGGCCCCGACCGGGCTGCTGGTGGCCCTCGACAGTGCCGCCCAGCGCACCGGCCGCTGGTGGCAGTTCTCCCCCAGCGTCTTCGTCCGCAGCCGCCTCGTCCGGCCACCGTCACCGTTGGCTATCGGCGGCTTCTTCGCCTGCCCGACCTGCCACCTCTCCCTCGGCGAACCGCGCGACGGCCTGCTGGTCTGCGCCAACCCGGCCTGCGGCCGGCGCTGGCGGGTAGAGGATGGCCTGTATGACTTCAAAGAACCCGTCTGATCGCCGGGCGGTCAACAAGTGGCTGGCCCTGCCGGTGGTCGCTGCCGCCGGCGCGCTGGGCGCGACCGTGGCCACACGCCGCCTGATGCATCGCCCCGTGCCCAAGCCCAGCGGCCGCGCCATCCTCGCTGGCCTGCGCGCTCCGGTGGAAGTCATCCGCGATGCCTGGGGCGTGCCCCACATCTACGCCGCCAACAATGACGATCTCTTCTTCGCCCAGGGCTACGTCCAGGCCCAGGACCGCCTCTTCCAGATGGACCTCAACCGGCGGCTGGGGTTGGGCCGGCTGGCCGAGGTAACCGGCCCGCTGGGCGTCACTTTCGACAAGTTCGCCCGCTATTTGGGCTGGCCGCGCGCTGCCCGCGCCCAGGCCGACCTGAGCGACGCGGCGACGGCCGCGGTCATCACCGCCTACAGCGCCGGCGTCAACGCCTTCATCGCCAGCCAGCCCCTGCCGGCCGAGTTCCGCTTGCTGGCTTACCGCCCGGAACCCTGGGATGCCCTGGCCACCAGCGCCTGGGGGACGGTGTTGGGCTGGGGGCTATCGTGCAACTGGGAGTCGGAGTTACTGCGCGCCTGGCTGCTCGACGCGCTGGGGCCGGAGCGCGCCGCCGACCTGACGCCTGTCTACCGCCCCGACTATGCCACGACGTTGCCCAATGAGGGTGTCGGCCGCCGTTTGGCCGAGGGACTGTTGGGCGCTTTCCGCGAAACAGTTGCCCATGGCCCGGTGGGCGCGCCGCTCATCGGCCAGAGCCTGGGCAGCAACAACTGGGTCGTCGGCGGGGCGCGAACCGCCAGCGGCCGGCCGCACCTGGCCAACGACCCCCACCTGCCGCCCGTCTTCCCGACCATCTGGTACGCCAATCACCTTTGCGGCGGCGATTACCACGTCACTGGCTTTACCCTGCCCGGCGTGCCCGGTGTCGTCATCGGCCACAACGAGCATTGCGCCTGGGGCATCACCAATGCCTTCCCGGATGTGCAGGATGTCTACATCGAGCGCTTCGACCCCAACGATCCGACGCGCTATAAGGTCAACGGCACGTGGCAGGCGGCCGAGGTGACTCAGGAGATTATCCACGTTCGCGGCCTGCGCGATGTCGTCATTACCGTTCGCACCACACGCCACGGCCCCGTCTTCTCTGACCTGCTGCCCGGCGGCCCTGCTGTCCCCAGCGACTCCGCGGTCCCCAACCACCATGCCGATTTGGCCTACGACTGGACGCTCTTCCGGTCGGGCAATCACTTGCGGGCTGTGCTGGCTACTAACCGGGCCAGTACCTGGGAGAGCTTCCGCGAGGGGCTGCGGCATTGGTCGTTCCCCGGCCAGAATGTGGTCTATGCCGACACAACCGGTGATATCGCCTACATGATGCCCGGCCTCGTTCCCCGGCGGCGCAACGGCAATGGGCTGACGCCCGTGCCTGGCTGGAACGACAACTTCGCCTGGGATGGCTTCATCCCCTTCGATGAGTTGCCATATTATGTCAACCCACCAGAGGGTTTTATCGCCACGGCCAACAACTGCATGACGGGCGACAGCTATCCCCACTGGCTGACAGGCGAGTGGCTGACCGACTACCGCGTCCGCCGCATCCGCGCCCTGCTGGCCGAGCGCCCTGGACTTACCCTCGACGACCACCGCCGCATCCAAACCGATACCGTCTCGCTATTGGCGCGGCGTTTCCTGGGCGCGGCGCTGCCGGTGGCGCAGCCTGCGGCGCAGATGGCGGCGCAGGCCACGGCTCCAGCCGCGGCCGGGCTGCGCGACGCGTTGGCCCGTCTGGCCGCCTGGGATGGCGACATGGCCGAGGACAGCATCGCCGCGACGCTCCAGTTTGGCTGGTTGGTGCACTTCACCCGCGCCGCCGTGGCCCAGGCTGTTGGTCCCCAGCGGGCAGAGACGCTGCTGGCCCGCGGCGAGCAGACCGGCTTTCCGTTCATGCCCTTCTACGAGATCGCCTACGAGTTGGCGCTGCGCTGGCTGGAGGGGGCGTCGGGGCTGGCCGGCGGCGCGCCGCCCCCGGACTGGGTGGGCGACGTGCGACCGCTGCTGCTGCCCGCCCTGCGTGAGACGCTGGCCGTCCTGCGTCGCGAAGTTGGCCCCGACCCGGCGGCCTGGACGTGGGGCCGGCTCCACCGCGTCGCCTTCCAGCACGAAATGACGCGGCTGCCGGGCGTCGGCCGTCTATGGAAGCCGACGACCATCTCCGCCCCCGGCGACGGCTATAGCATCAATCAGAGCGATCTGTCGCCCCACTTCCCGCCCGATCCGGCGACGATCATCGCCAGCTGCCGGCTCATCGTCGATGTCGGCG
>DAOSMQ010000283.1:0-4129 GCA_035372725.1 Promineifilum sp. (SeqCode) | reverse complement strand
CATCAACTTCGCGACCTGCTCGCCACCCACCGTCCAGCGACGGCGGGCGTCGAGCAGCTCTTTTTCGGCCGCAACATCACCACGGCCATCGCCGTGGGGCAGGCGCGGGGGGTGTTGCTGCTGGCGCTGGCCGAGGCGGGCGTGCCCGTCAGCGAGTACTCGCCGCCGAAGGTCAAGGAAGCCGTCACCGGCTATGGCAAGGCGGACAAGGCCCAGGTACAGTTGATGGTTCGTCACATCCTCGACCTGGCCGAGACGCCCCATCCCGACGACGCCGCCGACGCCCTGGCCGTGGCCATCGCCCACGCGCAATTTGAGTCGTTCCGGCAGGCGTTGGAGAGATAAAGGGAGTGGGCAGTAAGTAGTGGACAGTGGACAGTGGGGAGGGACGGCAGACGACCGACCGCGGACGACGGCCAGAAAGCATGCTTCGCGGCCAGCGAGTCTGCCCTGCAAGCCGTGGCCCGTCGTCTGTCGTCCGTCGTCCATAATTCAGCAGGGTAATTGCCAAAGCCATGATCGCCAGCATTAGCGGGACAGTGCAGAAGATCGAGGCCAGCAGCCTGGTGGTGGCTGTCGGCGGGGTGGGGTTGCGCGTGTTTGTGCCCCGGACGGTATTGGAGAACGTCGGCGGCATCGGCCGGGCCATTGGCCTGTACACCACTTGCAGGTGCGCGAGGACGACCTATCCCTCTTCGGCTTCGAGAACGAGGACGACCTGGATCTGTTCACCGTGCTGCTGGGCGTGCAGGGCATTGGCCCGAAGGTGGCCCTGTCCATCCTGGGCACGCTCAGCCCGGAACTGCTCAAGAGCGCCATCATGCGCGAGGAGACGGCCGTCTTGCAGCGCGTGCCCGGCATCGGCAAGAAGACGGCCGAGCGCATCATGTTCCAACTGCGCGACAAGCTCGACCTCGGCGGCGCGGCGGCGACCATGCCGCTGGTCAGCGACATCGACGCCGATGTGATCGACGTGCTGACCGGCCTGGGCTTCAGCATCATCGAGGCGCAATCGGCCTTGCAGCACGTGCCGCGCGAAGTCCGGGCGATGGACGAGCGCGTGCAGGCGGCTTTGCAATATCTCGATCAGACCGGGCAACGCTAGAGCGGCGCGCCCCAACCCCCCAAAAAGAAAAGGCTTCCGCGATGGAAGCCCTTAGGTTTGCCCGCCTTGCCGGCCAGACTATAATCGATGCCGAAGGTGGGAATCGAACCCACACTCCCGAGGGAACACGATTTTGAGTCGTGCGCGTCTGCCTGTTCCGCCACTTCGGCGCAGTCGTTCTCAAGGGGGAGTATAGAGGAAGGACGGATGGCTGTCAATTGAAGGGTAGTCCCGCGCGGCCGGACGCCAGCGCCAGCAGGCAGTGAGTGTATGAACGAAGAAACCCTCATCGAGAGGGCGCAGAAAGGCGATATCGCCGCCTTCAACCGCCTGGTCGTCCAGTACCAGGAGCTTGTCTTCAACGTGGCCTATCGCATCATGAGCGACCCGGCCGCGGCCGAAGACGTTGCCCAGGAGACGTTCATCACCGCCCACCAGAGTCTGCGTTCCTTCCGCGGCGGCAGCTTCAAGTCGTGGCTCATCCGCATCGCCACCAACCGCTGCTACGACGAGCTGCGGCGGCGCAAGCGGCGGCCGCAGTCCTCCCTCGACGAGATCATGGACGAGAATGAGTCCTTTGCCTTCCTGCGCAGCCCCCAGGACAGCCCGGAGACCCACCGCCAGCGCGTTGAGTTGGCCCTGGCCATCGAAAGCTGCCTGAAAGATTTGCCCGATGACCAGCGCGTCGTCACCGTCCTGAGCGATGTCGAGGGCTACGACTACCAGGAGATCGCTAATATCACCCGCGTCTCGCTGGGCACGGTCAAGTCGCGCATCAGCCGGGCGCGGGCCAAGTTGCGCGACTGTTTGCAGTCCCTCGGCGGGGAACTATTACCGGTGGCCTATCGTCTAGATTCTAAAGGAACTTAGACCGGAAGAACCATGACCTGACCGGCCGGGCGAGGCTGGTCAGGTCTGTATGTGAAACCAATGTTCAACTCGATGCGGGATCGCGGCGATAGAGACAGACTCCAGGAGACGCTGGACGCCTACCTGGACAATGCCCTCACGCCGGCCGAGCGGGCGCGCTTCGAGGCGCAGATGACGGCCGACCCCCGCCTGCGGACGGAGGTGGAGCAACTGCGGGCCTTGCGCTGGCAGATGCGGGCCATGCCGCGCCGGCGCGTGCCGCGCAGTTTCGCCCTCGATCCGGCCGCCTACGCCCGCCCCAAGGCCCAGCCGCTGCTGCAACTCTACCCCGTTCTGCGCGGGGCCACGGCGCTGTCGGCCTTCCTGCTGATTTTCGTCCTGGCCCTGGGCGCGTTCCAGGGGCAGTTTGGCGGCGCCGGCGCGCCGGCCGCGGCCGCTGTCACCAGCACCACGGCCCAGGATTCGGCCGAGATCGCGGCCATCGAAGCGCCGCAACAGCCCCCGGCCGAAGAGAGCGCGGCCATGACCGCCGACGAGGCCGCGCGCACGGCCTCGCCAGAGACGACAACCGTCACCGAAGAAGCCGCCGCCGCCGAACTGGCCGCGCCGGCCCCGGCGGGCACATCTGTGCCCGTCCCGGAAGGCGACCTGTCGCTGGGAGCGTCTCCGCCGGAGGCGACGCTGCTGCCCAACGCCGGCGGAGCCATCGCGGAAGCTGAGCTTGCGCCGACCCTGGCGGCCGAGCCGACGATGGAGCTCTTCGCCGTCCAGGAAGCGGCCAACGCGCCCGCGCCAGAGGCGGTGGCGCAGCCGTCTACGCTCCTGCTCGTGCAAATCGGGCTGGGGGTGTTGTTCCTGGTGCTGCTGGCGCTGTGGCTCTTGGCCCGGCGGCGGGCGCGGTCGCTGTAGCGGCGACGACAGTCCGCGCTGTGGTTTCCAGGGCTGTCGCAAACTCGGAAGAAGACCTCACGCAAAGAACGCGAAGGAAGCTAAGAACGCCAAGGCCCGTCCTTTTTGCGCTCTTTGCCCTCTTGGCGATCTTTGCGTGAGGTGTCTTCATGACTTTGCAATGACCCTGACTGTGGTTCGGCCCTCCTCTCTCCAATGTCCGTAGCTATGCTATAATGGCCTCATGCCGAGGATGGAAAGCCCATGACCGAATGGACACGGGAAGCGACCGCTGCGCATAGGCAGCAAGATGAAGTCAGACGGCTGCCCGCCACCTACGCGGAGTACCTCCTGTGGCCGGACGACGCCACGCTGGCCGAATGGAAAGACGGAGATTATCACCTACATGCCACCCACGGAATATCATCAACAACTCGTCCGCCTGTTGGTTGTCCTCGTCAGTTCGTTTGTCGAGTTGGTTGACGCCGGCGTCGTCCACGTTGCGCCGTTTGAGGTGAAGCTCTGGCCCGGCGGCCCGTCGCGCGAGCCGGACATTCTCTTCATCGACCGTGAGCGCCTGAGCCAACTGACGCCACAGCGCTTTGAAGGCGGGCCGGACCTGGTGGTCGAGATCGTCTCGTCCGGCAGCGCGCGCATCGATCGCGTGGAGAAGTTCATCGAGTATGAGCGCGCCGGCGTGCGCGAGTACTGGCTGATTGACCCCCGGCCGGGCAAGGAACAGGCCGACTTCTATGGGTTGGAGGACAACGGCCGCTTTGCGTCGCTGGGCCTGGACGACGACGGCCAGTTCAGTTCGCTCGTGCTGCCCGGCCTGCGCCTCGACCCGGCACTGCTGCGTGGGCCGCTGCCCAATCCGCAATTGCTGCTGGCCGGCATCGCCAAAGACCTGCCGTCGCTGCGCGAGGAACTGCGCGCCGCCTACCGCGCCCTCTACGAAGCTCTGAGCCAGGAACCCCATTAACGCCGACAGCGCCCCTGCCTGGTTTGCCTTCTGTCCGCGCTGCGCCGCGCCGCTGGAAACGCGCCACGTGGACGACCGGCCGCGCCGCGTCTGCCCCGCCTGCGGCTATGTCCACTTTACGGACCCGAAGGTTGGCGTGGGCGTGCTGGTGGTGGAGGGCGACCGGGTGCTGCTGGTGCGCCGGGGCGTGGCGCCGGAGCGGGGTAAATGGGGCCTGCCGGCCGGCTTCCTCGATCAGGGCGAAGACCCACGGGCGACGGCCGCCCGCGAGGCGCTGGAGGAGG